>JBEEHI010000039.1:0-3212 GCA_041167305.1 Verrucomicrobiota bacterium | reverse complement strand
AGAAATTTGCCGAAGCGCACGCCGCGCTCACCGATTGGATGGTGAAGAATCCCGATGAAGCCCAAAAGTTAATCAAAGCGGAGCTGCTCGCCGAAACGAGAAGCGACATGGCGATCGACCTGATCGCGCAATCGTGGAAGCGCATCGCGTTTACCGCCGAGGCGCCGCGCCCTTCCATCGAGAGCTTCATGCAGAACTCGCTGAAGACCGGGTTCATCAAGACGGCGCCCGATCTCTCGAAGCTTTTCGAAAAACCCTGATGTCGCTGCAGGAGGAACTTCAGGGACTTCCACCGGCCAAGCTGGCCGTGGAAAACGTTTCGAAGTGGTTTCGCACCAGCCGCCAAAACGTCCACGCGCTCGATAACATCTCGCTCGAGATTGCCGAGGGCGAGTTCGTTTGCCTGGTAGGGCCAAGCGGCTGCGGGAAATCGACCCTGCTCGATATCATTGCGGGGCTCGAAGTCCCGGACGAAGGGCGCGTGATGGCAGACAACGAACCGGTCCTAAGTCCCGGCCGCCACCGGCTGGTGATGTTTCAGGAATCCGCGCTCTTTCCGTGGCTCGATGTGCTCGGCAACGTCATGTTTGGGTTGAAACTGAAGCCCGGCCTCACGAACAAGGAGCGGCGGGAGGTGGCGAAGTTCTTCATCCAACTGGTCGGTTTGGAGAAGTTCACCCGCGCGCATGTCCACGAGCTTTCCGGTGGGATGAAGCAACGCGTCGCGTTGGCGCGGGCCCTGGCGCCGAACCCCCGGGTGCTGCTCATGGACGAACCATTCGCCGCGCTCGATGCCCTGACGCGCGAACAACTTTACAGCGATATCCAGCGCATCTGGCAAAAGCGCCGCAAGACCATCCTCTTCGTCACCCACAACGCGCGCGAAGCCGTTTGCCTGGCCGATCGCGTCATTTTGTTCTCGCGCAACCCGGGCAAAATCCGCGAGCAGTTCGAAATCCCGCTCCCGCGTCCACGGGATATCAATAGCGTCGAGCTCGCCGAACACGCGGGTAAGCTTACGCGCGCCTTGAAAGGTTATGCAGAAGGGGAGGTAGCTGAGTAATGAGACGCTTTCTTCTCGCGACTCTGTTCTTCCTGGTCCTGATTGCCATCTGGCACTTCCTGGTAAAGGCCGGAATTTATTCGCCGGTCCTGCTACCTTCGCCGCAAAGCGTAGGTGAATACCTTGTGGGCGCGGCGCGAGACGGCACGTTACTCGAGGCGACTAGTGTTACCGTGCGCCGGCTACTGATCGGTTACTTCATCGGCATCGCGATAGGTCTGCCCCTGGGCCTGTTCACCTCCGCCTCCAAGTTCATGGAAGATACAATCGGAGTGCTCGCCCTTGGTCTTCAGACCTTGCCAAGTGTTTGTTGGATTCCGCTTGCCTTGCTTTGGTTTGGCCAGACCGAAAGCGCGATGTTGTTCGTTGTGGTTATGGGAACGGTTTGGTCGGTGGTGATCGCGACGGATACCGGGGTGCGAAACATCCCGCCTATCTTTGCCCGCGCCGCGAAGACGATGGGCTCAACCGGCCTGCATAAATGGACCAGGGTAATCCTGCCCGCGTCGTTGCCGTTTCTCGTCAGCGGGATGAAGCAAGGCTGGGCTTTCGCCTGGCGCTCGCTGATGGCCGCGGAGATTTACGTTACTATCTTGACGGGTTTCGGTCTTGGTCATTTGCTTCACTACGGCCGGGAACTCAACGCCATGGAACAAGTCATCGGCGTGATGCTGGTTATCATCGCCATCGGTCTTCTCACGGATAAGATCCTCTTCTCGCCGGTCGAACGGTTCTTGCATAACCGCTGGGGCACGGGACTCAGATAACAATGCTGTAGCGGCGGCGCTCAGTCGCCGCCTCAAGACGCCGCGCGCCGACTGAGCGGCGCGACTACAGCGCCAACCCTAAGATCGGGTCAAAACCAGCGGAGCAGTGAGGCAGCCATGGCCGCTACCGTTACCGACTAGTCTTTGATGCTCAGCAGCGTCTTGATCTCTTTCCACGCCTTTTTGCGCGAGCCATCGTAGGCCTGAGCATCGTTCTGCTTGCCGCTGGCGATGTAGTCTTTCAGGTCGTTCGCTTCGCGGAGAACGAGGTCGAGGACTTCGACCGTATTCTCCACAAATTGGGCGTCACTCTTACTCAGTGTGTCGGCGTTCACCAGCTTCGTCAGCTGTTCCTTCATCCCTTTGGTCACGTTGACGTAAGTGTTGACGATCGTCGTGGCCTGCTCGGATTTGTAAACCTTGCCACCATAAGCGTCCGCCAGGGTGCCGACCGCCATGTGGGTGAGCAGAACCGATTGGCCGGTGGTGTAGCCGAGCGAGCTAAGCAAAACCGTGTCATCCGCGGCACGAACCGAAGCGGTGGCCAGGACGAACGCGGACAGGAGAGCGAGAAGCAATTTGGAAGTCATAAGGCGGGACGTTAGTCAGCCGTTTTCGCGAGCACAATGCAAAATCGTGGCGGAATGCCAGAAAATGCTCGACGCCGCCCCGACTTGAAGTGGAAAAAGCTCCCATGGAAACTCCGATGCAAGGACAGCCGGCGCCCGGATGGTGGAACCGGAACTGGAAATGGTTTGTCCCCACGGGGTGCTGTCTCGGCACCTTACTGGGCCTCATCCTGGCCGTGGCAGTGTTTGGCTTCAGCATCTTCGCCATCTTCTCCGGAGTTTCCGCCGCGTTGAAGGGTTCGGAGCCGTACAAAGTCGCAGTCGCGCGGGCCAAGGCCGACGCCAAAGTGGCGACCGCTCTCGGGAAGCCGCTCGACGAAGGTTTCCCGTCGGGCTCCATCAACACGAATAACAATACTGGGGACGTCGATCTCAGCATCCCCGTCTCCGGCCCGAAAGGAAAGGGGACGATCTACGTGGTGGGGACCAAATCCGGCGCGACGTGGACCTACTCCAAAATGTCGGTGACGATCGACGGCTCCGGCGACACGATTGATTTAAGCCCGTAGCTGTAGCCGGGATCGCTGATCCCGGCCGGAAAAAGCTCGCATTTGCCGGGATCACCGATTCCGGCTACAACCGATGCGTGAGCGAACATCCAGTCCCGTCGCGCCTCGAGCTTTCGAGCGATGAAATGCGCCGGCTCGGTTATCGCGTCGTCGATCTCCTGGTCCAGCATTTCGCCGGGATGCGCGATGGGCCCGTCGGCGCGAAGGGCGCACCCGAGGAATTGATGGCGCGTTTGTCCGGACC
>JBEEHI010000038.1:0-4392 GCA_041167305.1 Verrucomicrobiota bacterium | reverse complement strand
GCCGCGCCGCGGCTCAGCGCTTCGATGCCCAACCCACCGGTGCCGGCAAACAAATCGAGCACTCGCGCGTCGATTATTTCCTCGCCGAGGCTGGAAAAAATGGCGCCCTTCACGCGGTCCATCGTCGGACGTACGCCGCTCTTCGGAACATCGAGTTGGATGCCGCCCGCCGTGCCGGCAATCACTCTCATGGCGACGCCGTCGGTTCCGGCGAAGCGGTGCTCGACGGCGCGGCCGCGGCCGGTTCTTGCGCCGGCTTCTTTTTCTTCTCGGATTTGCCGCCACCCATCAAACCGGTGATAACGCTGCTGAGGTCCTTGAGATCGCGGCCGATCAATTTGTCCATCAGGTTTGTCTTGGGCCGGCCGACCGTGCCGCTAACCTCAAAATTCACGGCAGTGTAACCGGGCTCATCGATCGGTTTGAAATTGTCGCGGATCGCCCGAAAGAGCTGGCTCCTCATTTTTTCATTCACGGCCAACTGCGATTCGAGCTGGAGCTTCCCGTCGAACGAGACCGTCCCCTTCGCCGATAGCCGGATATTTTCCGAGCGGAAGACCAGCTCGTCGATCGTCACGACGCCCGGAGTGATATGATACTTCACCTGGGCCTGGTCGAGTTTCAGTTGTTGCAGCTCCTGGATTTGGAGCAACTGGCCGAGCGCGACGAGCAGGCTGTATTGCCGGACCTGTCCGTCGTGCAGAATGATTTCGCCCGAGCCCTGGAGCGCGTCCGGGTCGGCGGTCTTGCCGCTGGCATCGAGATGGCCTTCGAGTTTTCCGGTGACCGTTCCGAGCTGGCCGCCGGCCTCGGTGATGATCTTGTCGGCCTGCACTTCGTTGAATTTGATGCTGACCGTGAACGGTGAATCCTCGGCCTGCGGCTGGATCGTGAAGCGCCCACTGATCTGGCCTTCGCCAGCCCGCGCGGTGATCTGCGAAAAATCGAGCTCGTTCGCGTCGTAACGCAGCGGCGACTCGAGCTGCTGGAGGAAGAACCGGTCGCGGAGCGATGTCTTCGCAATCGTGATGTTGCCGCGCAGATCGTTGGCGGTGCGGAAGCTGGACCGGAAATCGACGTCCTCAAATGTCGAGACGCTTTGTAGTTTCTGGTCGAGAAAACGGAAGCGCGCTCCGATCACGTTGACGCGCTGAATTTCCGGCGTAAATGGCGCGGGTTTGTTCTCGACCTGGACTGGCGGCGGCGGCGGTTTTTCCGCCGGCTCCTGGAACGCAATTTTCTGTGCGGCCGCCGGGGACGCTGCGGAAGGAGCCTCAGTCGGCGCCGGTTTCTCGGGAACGACCGGGGCCACAGGCTCGAGCGGCGTCGAGGGAAACCGCCATTTCCCATCGGCGTTTTGCGCCCAAACGACCTCGGGATTAATCAGCGAAATTTCCTTGATGACGAGGTGTCCGCCGAAGAGGGAGGAGAACCGGATTCGAAGCCGAAAGCTCTTGGCCTTGAGGAAGTCGGAGGGAACGCCGGGCTGGGTTTGTGGGATGGTAATGCCGGTGAGCTTCAATCCCGCCCACGGTGTGACGCTGATCCGCTGGATGCGCAGGGTGGTGCCGAGGCGCTGGCTGAGTTCCTGCTGAATCCTGGCTTGTGTCCCGCGCGACTGCACATACATGTTCACGCCGATTAAAATGAGCAGCGCCACGCCCACGATCAGACCCAGCCCGATCAACAACAGGCGGCTCATTTTTTTCACGCCGGAAGGTTACGCCGCCGGGGTTTGAAGGGAAGTCAGTTCTACCGCTTTGAAAGATACTCTCATCATTTTGAACCCGGCCGCGCGCGGCGCCAGGACCCAGCGTTTGCGGACGCAGGTCGAGAAGCTCGCGCGCGGAACTACGCTCTGCGCCACGACGGGCGCCGGGGAAGCTGAGTTCCTCGCGCGGAATGCCGTCGCGGAGGGTTACGAACGGATTGTGGCGGCGGGCGGCGATGGAACGATCAATGAAATCGTCAATGGCATTGCGGGCCACAATATCGCGCTGGGAGTTCTCCCGCTCGGCACGATGAACGTCTTCGCAACCGAGCTGGGTCTGCCGGTAAACGATCTCGCGCGGTGCTGGAAAATTATCCAGGGAAACAAGACTCACCGCGTGGACCTGCCGCGAGCCAATCGCAAACATTTCGTCCAGCTCGCGGGCGTCGGCCTCGACGCGCAGGCCGTGAAGGAAACCAGCCGCTCCTTCAAACGCAATTTCGGACCGCTCAGTTATCTTATCTCGGCAGTGCAAATCGCCTCGCGGACTCCGCCGGTTTTGCAGATCGAATCAGAAGAGGCGGTCACGAGCGAAGGATCGTTCGTGCTGGTCGGGAACGGACGGTTGTACGGTGGGCGGTTCCCGTTTTTCAAACAGGCGGTCATGGACGATGGCCTGCTCGATGTGATCGTTTTCAAGCGGCTGAATTATGTCGATATCATCCGGTATTTGCAGGATGTCGTATTCACGCCCCAGATCTCGTCGCCCGAGGTGGAGTATTTTCAAACGAAGCGACTGCGCGTGAGCAGCGACGAAATCGTGCCGGTGGAGATCGACGGAGAGCTGGTCGGCAATTGCCCCGTGGAATTTAAGATCCGCGCCGGTGGCTTGCGAGTCCTGACGCCGCGGTAGGTGGATCGAGCGCTCCGTCGCTCGATGCCTTAATAATTCGCCGGACCCCTGTTATCGCGCGACGGAGCGCGATCCACCAGAATCCATCGACAACGAATTTTCGTTGCGATACCATCGGGGACATGCGCCTCTCTGGCCGGAAACCTTCGCCCACCACGAGGCGCTGGATTCAGCGGCCGCGAGTCGTTCTGCTCGGCCTGATCGGGGTAAACATAGCGGTGTTTATCGCACAGCTTTTCCTCGACGCCTACCAGCCCGGGTTCGTCCGCCAATATCTCGCGCTGAGTGATCGTGGGCTGCACGACGCCTACGGGTGGCAATTCATCACCGCCGCCTTTTTGCACGACGGGCCGTGGCATCTGCTCGGGAACATGTTCCTGCTTTATCTGCTCGGGCGGGACGTGGAATCAATCATCGGCCAGCGGCAATTCTTTTTCCTTTATCTGACCGGCACGCTGGCGGGCGAGCTCGGCCATTTATTTTTGATGCCGGAAAGCTCGGCGTTGCTGGCGGCCTCGGGCGGACCGGCGGCGGTGGTCGTGGCGTATGCCGCGATCCTTCCGGAATTGGAACTGACTTCGTTGATCCTTTTCAAGCTGCCGCTCCGGTTCAAAGCGAAACATCTTGCGTATGGCTCCTTCGCCCTTGCCACGCTCGCGGTGATTTTTGACCGCACTGCGACCGTCGCTCACAGCTCCTTCCTCGGCGGATCCATCGCAGGCTGGTTCTACGCGCATCTTCTTGGATTCGGCCGGCCCTCCATTCTGCAACGCGCCCTCTCCCAGCGCCGCGCCGAGACGGAGCGGTATCGCGCGATGACATCGGAACAATTCATCGCCGAGGAGATCGATCCGGTACTGGATAAGATTTCCCGCGAGGGAATGGATAGTCTCACTCGCGCCGAACGGCGACTGCTGGCGAAGGCGCGGGAGAAGATGACCGGCCAAGGCTGAGCGGCCGAAAACGTCGAACGCCCAACGCCCAACGCCGAATCCTGAATTAAAGAGGCGATTCATTACGCCTTCGCTGAATTCGACATTGGGCGTTCGGCGTTGGACGTTCGGCGTTTTCCACTTTTCTTTGCCGCTTCAAATGCTCGTTTCCCGCTAATGAACCTAACGGACTGGATCCAAAAGAAATCCGCGGGCACGCTGAATCCTGCCCAGGTCCAAAACACTCTCGAACGCCTCACAGAAGGCTGGCCCACGGACGCAGCGCCACTGGCCGAACTGGTAGCTCAATTTCCCCTCGGCGAGGCGGCGTTGCTTCATCTGATCTCCGTCTCCAGCGTTTGTGCGGCCCGGCTGGTCCGATACCCGGAGATTCTTCTCTGGCTGGCGCGCCCGGAGATTTCCGACGCGCCGCGCGGCCTGCCCGCGATGCTCGTCGATCTGCAACGAGCCGGTGAGCGCTCGACCTTTGCCGGGAACTTCGAGGCGCTCCGGTTTTGGAAAGGCCGCGAGATGACACGGATCGCATTGCGCGAAGTGGCTGGGGCCGCGCCGCTGGAAGAAACGACCCTCGAGTTATCGGGGCTGGCCGAAATCTGCCTGCGCGAAGTCTACACCTACTGGGATAGCGAACTGCGGAGCCGGCGCGGCGGACCGGAGACGCCGTTCGCGATTCTCGGCCTCGGAAAACTCGGCGGCCGCGAGTTGAACCACAGCTCCGATATCGACGTGATCTTCGTCTACGGCGAAGAGGGACAGGTTTCGGCGAACCTGACTTATCACGAATGGTTCAATCAGCTCGGCGCGAAAATAATTGA
>JBEEHI010000037.1:0-5685 GCA_041167305.1 Verrucomicrobiota bacterium | reverse complement strand
AATAATTTCCGGCAACTCGCCGGCCTTGTGAACATTGTTCGCGCGTGCGAAAAACTTCCGTAGTGGCTAAGACGAAAACCAAAGAGAGCACGGCAAACATCCACGCCGTCGTTGGGTCCGACGAAAGCGAAGTGAAACGCGTGGCGGCGGAGCTGGCCGCGAAATTAGCGCCTCCGGACGCGGGCGAATTCGGATTGGAAGTTATCGATGCCTGCGCGGACAACGTGGAGCAAGCAGTGACGAGAATCCGCCTTGGCATTGAGGCGTTGCAAACCATTCCGTTTTTCGGCGGCGGCAAACTGGTTTGGCTCAAGAACGCCAATTGCCTGGCCGACAGCGTGATTGGGCGCTCGGCCGCGGTGCAGGGCGCGCTGGAGGAACTGGCGGAATTGATCGAAGCCGGTCTCGGGGCGGACGTGACCTTGTTGATCAGCGCGACCGAGACCGACAAGCGGCGTTCTTTCTACAAGACGCTCGCGAAACGCGCCGAGGTGCAGGTAATCGATCGGCTCGACTCTTCGCGCGCTGGCTGGGAAGAGGAGGCGACCGAGATCGTCCGGCGTCGCGCGAAGGCGAGGAAGTTGCAGTTTGAAGAGGACGCGCTCGACCTTTTCGTGTTGCTCACCGGCGGCGATACCCGACAGATCGAGAACGAGCTGGAGAAGATCGATCTTCACCAAGGGCGCGAGCGCGGCGTGAAGGTCGAGCAGGTGCGCGAGCTGGTGCCGCTCTCCCGCGCCGGTGTTATTTTCGAACTCGGAAACGCCCTCGCCGCCTGCGATCTCGGGCGCGCGCTGATGCTGGTGAAGCGATTGCTCGATCAGGGCGAAAGCGCCATCGGCATTCTGCTCGTCGCGATCCTGCCCACGGTGCGAAATCTTTTGCTCGCGAAAGATTTGATGGAACGCCACCGCATGGCGCGGCCGCATGCCCCTTTCAGTTTTATCTCGGCGTTGAATCGATTGCCGGCCGAGGCGACCGAGCATTTGCCGCGGAAGAAGGATGGTTCGATCAACGGCTATGCGCTCGGGCTGGCGGCGCAGCAGGCGAACCGGTTCGAAACGAAGAAGCTCATCGCCGGTCTCGAGGCCTGCCTGGAAGCGAACGTCCGCCTCGTCAGCAGCCAGCTCGATCACGAGCTGATCCTGACCGAGATCGTGGTGAAATTGCTGGCCTGCTAGACGTCGCCCACCTGCTTGCGGGCGATGGGTCCGACGACTGGCATTTCCCAACGCACGCCGCTGAACGCCTTCACCATTGAGATGATCATCAACACGACGAGCCCGAGCTTCGTCACCGCAAAAAGGAAACTCCAGAGCGGCCCAAAGACAACGCTGGCGACCGGAATCGACCACGCTATCTCGCCGAGCGCGCGGAAGAGGGCCACCAGCACGAAACAAACGGCGCCGAAGAGAATCGATTGCATCGCGTAAAACCGGACGAATCGGTCTTCTTTTTCCAGGATGTAAAAAACCAATCCGCCAAACAGCGGGATACAGGCGAGCGCCGCGGCGACGTTCGAAGGCAGGCCGGTAAACCTGGACGATGGAGCCGGCGCCGGTGTCGGAAGAGGATTCGGGGGTGAGGCCGGGTTGATAGGATCTGGCATGCTCCATTTAGAGAAACGGCCGCCTCTCTTGTCAAGGCAACTACCGTCTTAGCGTTTTCGCTTTCGCGCATTGCGACGCACCGGTACGATCGAAGGCCTGTGAATCCAATCCGCGTCCGAGCTGGCGAACAGAGTTACGAGGTCGTTGTCGACCGCGGGGTTCTGGTGCGCATCGGTTCCCTTCTCCCACCGAAATTCAAGGGAGCGGCGTGCGCAATTATTTCGGATGAGAACGTGGCCGCATTTCACGCGGACACGGTTATGAGCAGCCTGACAGAAGCGGGCGTTCGGCCGCTATTGATCTCAGTCTCCCCCGGCGAGTCGTCGAAGACGATGCAACAGGCGGAAGCGATCTGCGATCG
Source organism: Verrucomicrobiota bacterium (assembly GCA_041167305.1). GTDB lineage: Bacteria > Verrucomicrobiota > Verrucomicrobiia > Chthoniobacterales > UBA10450 > AV80. The sequence continues at coordinate 3,714 of JBEEHI010000037.1, read as the reverse complement.
CATGATTGAGGCGGGGCTGGACCGTTCTTCTTTTGTTGTGGCCGTGGGCGGCGGGATGGTGGGCGACCTGGCGGGATTCGTGGCGGCGATTTATCACCGCGGGATTCCCTGTGTGCAGGTGCCGACGACGCTGCTGGCCCAGGTCGACAGCTCCATCGGGGGCAAGACGGGAGTGAACACTGTCGCGGGCAAAAATCTTATCGGGGCTTGGCACCAGCCGACGCTGGTGATTTCCGATGTGGACACGCTGGAAACCTTGCCGCCGCGAGAATTCAGGCAGGGGTTCGCGGAGCTGATCAAGCATGCTGTGATTCGCGATGCCGAAATGTTCGAGCGGTTGCAGCGCTTCGTCCGCGCTGATTTGCCGGCGCTGATTCGCCGAAACGTCGAGATTAAAGCCGGGATCGTGGCGGTCGACGAACGCGAGAGGACTGGCGAGCGAGCGCTCCTGAATTTTGGTCACACCATCGGACACGCGATCGAGCGGGCGGGGAGTTATCGCGATTTCCTTCATGGCGATGCTGTCAGCCTTGGGATGGTCGCGGCTTCCGAAATCTCGGTGCGAAAAGCCGGCTTACCGGAAGCGGAGCGGGAGCGCATCGTGCGCACGCTCGAAGCATTCGAGTTGCCCACCCGATTGCCGTCAGATTTTCCGAAGGAGAAAATTCTTAACGCAGTTCCGCTCGACAAGAAATTCGCGCGCGGCGAAGTACGTTTTGTCGTCGCGCCCGCGATCGGGTCCGCGCGTCTCGTCAAGAATGTCACGATGGCGGATATCGAAGCGGCGATTGATAAAATGTGGGAGGGGCCTTAGTGCCCCGACTCCCGCTTAGCCAACTCCAGTCGGGGCACTAAGGCCCCTCCCACATTGGGGAATCACTTCCGCGCGGCTTTGTAATATTCGACGAGTCCCTCCACCACGCCGTCGGCATATTCGCGGTAGATGCTGGGGCGCTCGATGCCGTTGATGACGCGCGTTCCTTCGTAGTCGCCTGCCTGGATTCGCGCAAAGACGTCGCTGCTATTCATCACGTAGGGCTCGAAGTAAACGACCGGGCATCGGAAGAGACGGGTCGCCGCCAGGTTGCGCGAGTAAACGTAACCGCTGGTTCCGACCTTGGTCGCGTTGTCTGTCGTGTACTGATACGGCGGCAGCCCGGTCTTTTTTGCCATAGCCGTGGCCGCTGTGTCCGCAATCTGGATTTCCTCGTCGTAAGTGCGGCTGAGCAAGCGCTGCAACATTTCAAAGCGCTCGTCGTCGAACTCAATTTCTGAAGGCGAATACGATCCGTTCACCAGGAGATGGAGGTGGTTCTTATCCGTGAGCGTGGGATTGCGCTCGTCGCCCCAGGCTTCGGCGTTGAAATGCAGACAGAGAACAAGGTCCGGTCGCAGCTTCTGGTTCACGCGCCGGGCCCGCTCGCGGATTTCGCTGGTGCGATAGAACAGGATTTCGCTGTGCCAGCGCACCGTTTGCTCCTTTAGCGGGTCGTCCGGTCCCTGGAATTCTTCCGGCGGATTTTCCGTTCCGCTCGCCTTGAGCATGGCGCGCGCGGTTTCCTTGAAATCGTCGGGACGGAAGGGCGTGACCGGCTCTGTTTTGTCGCGCACAAAGGAAACGCGCGCGCCGAGCCCGCGCAATTTCTCGGCAACCACCTTTGCCACCATCAACGTCATCTCCCCTTCCTCGACGGGCGCGGCGTCGCCTGACTTGAACCAGCGCTCTTCCATTTTCGCCCACTCGCCACCGATGTGGCCGGGATCGAGCGCGATCTTGATTCCGGAAAGGACCCCGGCTTTCCTGCGTCGAGGCAACGACTTCGCGGGGCGCCAAGTTCTGGGAAAAGTTCGACGCGCCGCAGGCGACGTGGCGAAGCGCAGGGTGAACCAGCTCTGCGCGTCCCGGTCCAGGAGAATGCAGGCCGCATCAGGGTCGACGCGGATAAACGCTTCGTTGATTCCGTGCGAGCAATAGACGCCGCGAAGCAACTGCTCGAACTCGTCGTGGGTAATGGTCTTCTGGAATTTCGCCAGCGCCTTCCAGTTCGGTGAATCCGCCAGCGGATGGCTGAGGTGATCGGCGGCGAGAGCGGGGGAGCAAAGGAAACTGACGAGAGCAAGGAGAAGTGGAAGGCGGAAGATCACGGTTTGGATTTCGGGCTTTTCAATACGATGCTCGCGCGATGCTGACGATTCTTTTTCTGGGCGACGTGGTGGGCGAGCCAGGCCGCAACGCCGTCATCGCGAACCTCGCGCGCCTGAAAGAATCGCACGGCGTCGATTTCGTGGTGATAAACGGCGAGAACGCGGCGGGCGGGCGAGGCATCACGCCCAAGATCACAATCGACCTGTTGCGAGCGGGTGCCTCGGTGATCACGACCGGCGATCACGTTTGGGACCAGAAGGAAATTTATTCGTTCATCGACACGGAGCCGCGATTACTCCGGCCAGTGAATTATCCGCCGGGCGCGCCGGGCCACGGCTCGATCGTGCTTGAGACGGCGAAGGGAAAGGTGGGCGTGATCAACGTCCAGATGCGGACGTTCATGCAGCCGATCCTCGAGAATCCGTTTCCGGCGGTGGAAGCGGCCGTGGCCGCGATGCGCGAGGAGACGCCGGTGATTTTCGTCGACGCGCACGGTGAAACCACCAGTGAGAAAATCGCGATCGGCCGGTTCCTCGATGGGAAAGCGTCAGCGGTGATCGGCACGCATACTCACGTCCAAACCGCGGACGAACAGATTTTTCCCGGCGGCACGGCATTCCTGTGCGATGCCGGAATGTGCGGCCCGGCGAATTCGATCCTCGGGCGTGCCGTGGAACCGATCGTGAACCGTTTCATTTCGAATTTGCCCGCGCTGTTTCCAGTGGCGAGGGGCCCGGTGCGTTTGTGCGGCGCCGTAGTTTCAATCGATGAAACAACCGGACGCGCGCTGAGCATCACTCGTGTGAACGAGCTTATCTCGCAAATGCCGGCGACAGATCCGGGCGCGTAACCCTACTTCTCTTCCGGTGACGCGTCGGTGTCGTCGTCGGGCGATTCCTCGACGTCATTGGCCGGCACGGAGAAACGCCGTTTCCGGCGTGCGGCCGGCAAGGGCGAAAGCGTCATGGTGACGTTGCGTCCGGCGATCTTCGGTTCCATTTCCACCTGCGACATTCCGGCGAGATCGTCGCGCACTTTTACCATGAGCTGCATGCCGAATTCCTGGTGCGCCATTTCCCGGCCGCGGAATTGCAGTTGCACCCGCACCTTGTTGCCCTTGTCGAGAAACCCTTCGCCGTGGCGGATCTTCGTCAGGTAATCGTGATCGTCGATATTTACCCGGAACTTAATTTCCTTGAGCTTGGTGCCCGAGGTTTTCTTCTCCTTTTCCTGCTTGGAGATGTCGTAACGGAATTTTCCGAAATCGACGATTTTGCAGACCGGCGGGTTCGCTGTGGGGGCAACCTCCACCAAATCGAGACCGAGACTTTGAGCTTTGCGCAACGCGTCCGAAAGCTTCATGACGCCGAGTTGCTCGCCGGATGCTCCCATGATTACCCGCACCTCGCGGGCGCGAATCCGACCGTTTACACGAATTTGTGATTGCAGATTAAGTCAAAGCTCCTGGCCGGTGACGCGGGAAGTGAACCGTGACGCCGTTTTTATTTTGCCGCATCCTTCCCGGGGCTACTGGCTCCGGCCACTTCTGCCTCATCGCGCCTGCGGAC
>JBEEHI010000036.1:0-5200 GCA_041167305.1 Verrucomicrobiota bacterium | reverse complement strand
CATTTCGTATTCGCCCTTCCACTCGCCTTCGAGTTCCTTGCTCACCGCCGTGTTTCGCAGCGGCAAATCCACCTGGGCCGGCCCGGTTTTTTCCAAAACGAATGGCGCGCTGTTTCCGCCCTGCGTGAAATCGCCGGCCAAATGGCCGTCGGGAGTCAGATGCGCTTTCAATTCCGCTCGCCCCGCGCGTGGGTTTCCGAGTGCGCCTTGGATCGCGAACGCCAGGTCACCGCCGCGCCCATGCAAATCGACCAGCGGCGCGCCCTTCACTCCGAAGCCGGGAACAATAATCGAACCGATCCAGCCTTTGCCGCCTTCGTCCGAAAGATCGACGATCAGCTTCAGCTCGTGACCGGGAATCTGCGCGGCGCCTTCCCAGCGGCCGGCCGCGCTCTCCGCCGCCTGGCTAAGCGCGGCGGAAGCAAACAGGATTGTGGCGAATAATCGCAACGAAGTTCTCCGGAACTGCGTTGTGGATTAAGCGTGTTGATTCGGATTCGCGGGTTGCGAGATCGACGTCGTGTGGATCGTCGTCAACGGCAACGCGAACGGCTGTTTCGCGACCTGCCAGATCGAAAAGAGAGAGCTGAGAACGACGGCGAAATAGACGGCGCCTTCAAAGATGCTGCGTTCCTTTTCTTCGGAGCGAACAATCAACGCGTAGGTCGATTCGAATCCTTCGGCGGAGTGAGTTTGGTTTTTCATAGGGTTGGTTTCCTTTTAACGCTGCCCCCTATTGCAAAGCCCGTGCCATGGCCTAACGAAGAGTTTTAAACCGTTGAAGAACAGCGGTTTGTCGGGTGCCGCTTAAAATGGCGCGCGATGTCTTTGGTCTCGCGCTCGGGATTAATCGTTCCGAATTTGGGACGCGTTTTTGGGCACGATTCTACCTTTCACACAACCCGCATTTCTGCGAATGTTCTCATCACAGAGAATGGTGAAGTCCCCCGAACATCCGCCCACCAAGGAAGTGCTGAGAGCGTTCCTTTTGGCATCCAAGGAGCACTGGAGGGAACTCGTGGGCGGTAGCACCATTGCGATCCTTATCGGGGTGAGCTTGGCGATGGGATTAAATATCCCGCCACTGGTGGCTGGCTTGATTGCTGGGAATCTCGCGGTGCTTCTAGCGTGCTTCCTCGCGTTTCGCGATCAATATCGCGTGGCGCACGCGCTACGCAGGGAACTCACTGAGACGCGTGATGACATTGCAAACAAACGCTATAAAGCGGCATACGAATGTTTCCGCAAGACTGTTGAGTTTATAAAAAAGGGGGACGCTCCCTTTCACGGTTTGTGCAAATCCGGCGTGCATTTGATAGAAACGCGTGATCTCGACGTTGCAAATAATCTAGTTTTACTGGTGTGCGGGTATCTTAAAACCTACGGACACGGGAGTCCGTTCGCCGGACTAGAAGAATACGTCCCGCAGGGGGAATATCATGCGTTCTTGAGCTGGATACACTACAGCCCAAACTTCGACCCACTGAAAGACTGGGAGTATCTGGAAGCGGCCGATGCTTGGAGAATCCTGGTAGGCCATCCAACGCCGTCAATGGATGCGCGACTGGCCCTAGTCGGTGCTAAACACCTAGACCATCCGCCGCAGTCGCAAACCTGAAACCCGACAATGATTTACTCTTTAAGGCCAACGACAATTGTGACGATATCTTCGTCTGCGCCATCGGGTTCTTTCTGGCGTTTCACGGAAATCCCCATCGCCCGAAAGGCCAATCTTAGAGGCTCAACCAAAGGCGGAGGAGCGCTTGGATTCTTGCAGCTTATCGCTACCCCTACAGCCGGAGCCCCAAACAGCAAGAATCCCTCTGGCTCATCCGGTGTTGTATATCCGGCCTCACGCAGTAAGTCACGAATCATTAGCGCGAAGGCGTGCGTTTCGCTATTTCCACTGAATACACTTACTTTCACAGCGCCGCGCGGGGTATCTTCTAACGTTTCAAGGAATGCCCGCCTTTGGTCTGCACTAATAATTCGCGGGCTTTCTTTAGTTCGCTGGAGAACCGATAGACGCTGCTGGAATATAGCGGCGACTAAGGCGAGCGCGACAATGGCCCAACCTACATAAAAATTGATATTCGTTACTGTTTCGGGGGATGACCACCAATTAAACATAGTTTTCGATGACATTCGTGGATTTCGCTATCTTACTCGCAATCTGTTACACGCTCGTGAATCTCAAGAGCCTTGTGCGTCCCAAACGTGAACCTAAGCCGTCTTTGTGAGTTCCGCGTATGGTAACTTCTCAGCCTTACGCGCGACCTCATCGAAGCCAAACCAGAGACCCCGACGATGTCCCCAGTGCGCTGAAGTTAACGCTCCCGCCGACATCTCCGATATGGAATGCCGCTCGTATCGGGCGACGGCGTTGTCGGAGTTTCTGCCATGGCGAGTCCATAGTTACGGAGCGCTAGGATTTTTCAAGAAGTCTGCGTCGTAGGTCTCGAGCAGTTTCTTCAAGCCGGCAAAAAAATCCGACGCTGTGCCGTCGATCTGGCGCCGGATCCAGAACCCGGGCGCGGTGTCGGCGTAGTACCCTCCCTGATCCGTGATCCAGGCATAGTTGCGCCTTGCCGACGGATTGCTTGGCGCATCCCCAAATGAATCGGTTCCTTTCATGAACTCGTCGGCGAAGGCATTGGAAAATTTCGATTGGAGAATCGCGCCGGGGCCTGAATTCGGATCGTAGGGTTTTCCTTGGTACTGACGGACGGCTTCCAGATACTTCGCCCGAAGCGCCGCCACCTCGGGGGCGTTTTTCTCCAGATGCAAGTAGGCGAGATAGTAAATGCGCGCGATTTCTTTTAGGTTCTTCTGATAAACCGGCGCAGTTTCATCACGGAAGACAGAGTCGGAAGCCGCGGGGAGCAAATGAACGATGGCCCACCGAACAAACTCGGGATTATATCGGCCAAAGTCATTGGAGTGGAGTTCCAAATTCCGGTTGTGCGGGCCGGAAAGAAAAATCGGCATAGGAGCCAGGGTCTTCAATTTCTCTAGGTCCATTAAGATCCTGGCATGCGCGTAAATAGTGCGCGGGCCTTGAATCCACGAGCCGGCTACAGCGGCCTGTTCCTCCTCCTTCTGCTGAGCGACAGCGTCGCTTGAGGCGATGGCTTTTGCGTCCGGGAGGTAATTCCCGGCTTTCCAACTCGCCTGAATCATCTCCCTGACCGTTCGTTCCTGCGCCGCGACCGCCTCTTTCTTTCGTGCCTCCGCCTCGTGGGCCTGTTTATCGGCCTCCAGCCTGCTCTTGTGAGCAGCCCAGCCAAATCCGACCGCCGCGAGCAGCAGCAAAAGCGCGACGGCTAATCCAATCCTTAAACGTCCGGCGGCAATTTTCTGCGCGGCGGCGAGACGCTGGGCAGCTTCGAGTTCGCGCTGCTGGCGGGCGTCCTCTTCCTGCGCACGGCGATCGCGCAAGGCGGCGCTGGCATCGAGAAATCGCGTCTCGAGTTCTCCCAGGCCGCCGACCACTGTGGAAAAATCGCCGCGTCCGCGCATGTCGATCGCCTGGGCGAGCCGCGAGCCGCTTAACAGTTCTTCCTCGGCGCCGGCATCGCCTTTCTCCTGCCGGTCCTGCCAGCGTACTGCGTCGTCGTCCAAACGGTTTTTGGCGAAGATGACTTGCTTGCCGGCTTCGATCCAATTCCTCAGCCGTCCCCATGAGGTGAAGAGCGCTTCGTGCGCGACTTCGACGGTCGCGTCGTCACCTTCGCGATTGCTCACGAGAAGTTTTTGATTGATGAGGGCTTCCAAGATTTCCTGCTCTTTCGCGGTAGCGAACATGGAAATCGACGCACGCCGACGGACGGGGCGCCACGCTGCCGCGTCGGACCCTTCGCCGGCGAGATCGACGAGGCGGAGAAAAATCTGGCGCACGATCTCCTGTTTTGGAGTCGCGGCTTTCGCCTCGTTGCCGTCACCGAACGAGGCATAGATTTCATTCGCTCGCTTCTGCAACGCGCCGCGGACGCCGCCGAGCTCGCGATAAGCTTTCGTGTTGAGATGGCGATCGGCGAGGCCGTCCTCCCGCGCTTCCTCCTGCCAAAGCAGATCGAGGGTGTATTGCAGCAACGGGAGCGATCCCGCCTGGCCTTGCACGTCCTTGATGATTTCTTCGACCAGTCCCTGCTCGAAGACGACGCCGTGGCGCGCCGCCGGCTGCTCGATCGCCTGGCGCAACTCGTCGGCGTGCATGTCCGCGACGAGGTGGATATTCTTTTCGAGGATTTTGGCGAACTCCGGGAAGGGGCTGAAGCGGTCGAGAAAATCGGCGCGCATCGCCAGGACAAGTTTGGCCGAACTGTTTGAGTCCCGCGCGATCTGGAGAAGCGCGGCAATGAAACTCGCTCGCAATTTTTCGTCGCCAACGGTGAAAATTTCCTCGAACTGATCGACGAAGAAGAGCCATTGATCGCCGCTGCGTTGCAGAGTTTGAATGAGCTTCGCGGGCGTTTCCGGTTTGGCTTCCGCCAGCTCGCGTGTTTGCGCCTGGCTGAACCCCGCGCCTTGCACCGCGGTGCGAAGCGACTCGAACGGGTTCACGTCCGGCACGAGTGTGAAGTATCGGAACCGAGCGCCGATCAGCTGTGACAACTGCGGCAGCAATCCCGCGCGCACGACCGACGATTTGCCGCTGCCCGATGCGCCGAGCACCAGCAGGACATTGCTGGCGCTCAGCTGGGTGAGCAGACTCTTGATCAGTTGATCGCGGCCGAAGAAGAGATCCTTGTCGCGATCTTCAAAGCGATCTAACCCGCGATAGGGCGACGTGGTGATGAGCGGCCGCTGCGTGATCGCCTCGACGGAGATCTGGATCGTCGTGGTGATGGTGGTGATCTTGTCGCCACCGACGATGTCCCCCAGCGCGCTGAAATTAACGCTCCCGCCGACGTCCCCAATTCGAATGCCGCTCGAATCAGGCGGCGGCGTTGGGGGAGTTGTGGCCATCGGGAAATAACCGGCGCTTGGCCCGGCCGGGTCAGGGCAACCCAAAAAGATGCCGCGCGCTCAGGATGAGCGGACCATATTTCACGGCAAACTTGCTTACGGTCTCCGCCACGTCCCCCGCTTTGCCCGCCAGGCCTTGCAGCTTGTCCATGATGCCTCCCGCGCTATCCAGCGTCCCTTCAATCTCGGTCGCGACCTTCGGTGGCGCCGGCTTGCCCGGAGCGACATCGGC
>JBEEHI010000035.1:0-17122 GCA_041167305.1 Verrucomicrobiota bacterium | reverse complement strand
AGGCCCGTCCTGGATCGGTTGGCCATCGATATCGCCCAAATGGTAAAACGCAGTGACATCGATTACTTTTTCAAATCGCCGGCGAACCCCCAGGTGGTCAGCGGTTCGGTTCCGGGCAATGATCAATTGGCCTTCTTTTCGCAGGTTGCCGGATACTATCCTGCCACGGGATCTCAGAGCCCTGTCTCACTCGTCGCCTACCGGATCAATTCCGATTCCACCTCGCAGGCATACAACAAGGCGGAACGGTTGGGCAAAGGACTATTGTGGAATGGAGTCTCTCCCACGTCCGCTCCAATAGTGTTTCTTCCTTTGCAAATCTCAAGCATCTGGCCGGCTTCGACAAATTCGACGCCGGATCCCCAAAACGATTATGAAATTGTCGGTCCCACTGTCTTCAGACTTGAGTACTACTACTTGCTAAAGAGTGGGTCGTTTTCGACTACGCCCTGGGATACTTCGGCAGGGCATTCCAGTATTAATGGATTGCAGGATGTGTCCGCTATCATCGTGGCGATCGCATCGATCGACAAAAAGAGCAGCCAACTGATATCGAGCACTCAACTGAGCGCTCTTGCCGTTAATTTGTCGGATTACACCACAACGATGCAACCTGGCGACTTATTGGGGCAGTGGCAGTCCGCAGTCGATGCAAATGGTGTAACGCCCTCGATACCCCGCGTCGCGTTGTCAGCTATCCGCTTTTACGAACGATATTTTTATCTGCCCTGAATCGTGTATCTCCCCCGGAATCATCGCCCTCATTTACTGCACCGGCAAGATGGCATGGCGCTGGTCATCGTTCTTGGTTTTGTTGTTCTCTTGTGTCTCCTCGTTGTTGCGTATTTCGGCCGCACCACAACTGATCGCCAGTTGGCTGGTGCGAGCTTCAATCAGATGGAAGCGGATACTTTGGCACGCGGCGCTTTGGACATTATTGTTGCCGATTTCAAGCAGGAGATTGCAAGCGGATCCACCTCATCAATCGTGGCTGGCCTCACCACATATACTCCCACGCTCCCTGCAAACGTAGTTCCGCGACGGAGCGGAACGCAAGCCGCCATGCCGAACCTAATTCGACGCAGCGTCAGCTCCGATTCAATTTCTCCTCCCGGTGTTGGTAGTCGGGCTTCTGCGGTTAACTCCACAACGGATGTTTCGGCCAACGGCCGCTCCATAAGCTTGGCTCGCTGGAATAGCCATTACTTGATCCCGAAAAGCAATTTAACTGACGATGCGTCAGATCCGGTAGCCAGCTTCGTCGCGCCAGACTGGATACTGCTTTCTCGCAATGGCCCCTCGGTCCAGGGAAACCTCGGTTCCGGTGTTACAGCGCTCAACAACCGTGCAGTCACCAATGCAAATTACGTCATCGGACGTTACGCATTCGCAGTTTATGACGAAGGGGGCCTTCTCGACATCAATGTGGCGGGTTTCCCATCTCCGACACCGGCCCCCGCTTCAATCCCGGGAAGGAAGGGAACGATGGCCTTCGCCGATCTCACCGCATTACCAACCACGTCCTCAGGTTTTGTCACAAATACCGCTATCAACAGAATGGTTGGCTGGAGAAATTACGCGACCGTTCAGCCGACTGGAACTTTTCCAGGTTTTATTTTTACCGCGACGGCTAGCTCAAACTTCGCAACTTACTTTCTGGATACGGCTCGCAATTTCGGAGTTGTCGGCACTACCGTCTCTGGCGGGCGAACCGATCAAGCCTTCATAACCCGAGCCCAACTCATCCAACTCCGCTCTGACATTGCGGCCAGCGTTAATATGCTGCAATACCTGGCGACGTTTTCTCGCGAGACGAATAGACCAACATGGGGCACTGGTTCTCTCACCAGCAGGTTTCTATTGGCCCGGCTCGCTCAGGTGGTGCCGAATCCTGGTAACGCGGCCGCGGTTAAGGCCGATTTTGGATTGGTGTGGAACAGCGACCATTGGGAGTACTGGGGGTCAAGCGGAACGGCGGAGCAAAGCACTATTCCGGCTATCACTGGAGGGTCGGCGGATTTCTTTCAACTCCTCAGCTATGGACGGTCCAATCCCCCGATAGCAGAAACTCTTACCCTCGGAGCCTCACTGATCGACCAGTATGACGCGGACGATACAACAACGGTCATCGAATACGCCGGTAGTCCTCCACCGTCTCGCGCATATGGACTGGAATCACTGGCCATCCCTACACCTTCGCCTGCTCCCTCACCGCCGCCGACTGCGGTGATCCTGAATCGACCCTTCCGCAACGTCGGAGAATTTGGATATGCCTACAAGACAACCACTGCGACTCTCGATTTCAAATCGAACAACGCAGACGCCCCGCTGCTCGATCTCTTCACCTACAATACTGCGACCCCGCGTTCGGGTATTGTCAATTTGAACACGCGGAATAATTCCGTTCTGGCCGCGATCATCAAAGGCGCCTTCCCGACCGAAGCGTCCGGCTCTGGAATAACTAACGCTCAAGCAACATCCGCGGCTACGAGTATCGTTAGTGCCACTACGGCGCTGCCTGCGATGGGACGCCAGGACGTGGCCCGCCTAGGGAGCGCACCCACCATTACTCCCTTCACCAGCAACGAAGAGAGCAGAGAATCGATCGCGCGCGCGCTTGCCGAGGTCGGACAGACCAGAACTTGGGGTTTATTGATCGACATAATTGCCCAGTCGGGTCGTTATCCTCCCAACGCAGCCTCTGGACCGAATGTCGCCAATCCTCTGGCCAATTTCATTGTTGAAGGTGAAAAGCGTTACTGGTTGCACATCGCGATCGATCGATTCACTGGCGAGGTAATCGACCAGCAGCTGGAGGCAGTTTACGAGTAGCGTTGGGAAGAGTTCAGAGATGCCGGCGTTAGGTTACCGTGAATCCAACTCGGCAATCAGATGCTTGCCGATGCCGGGAAGCATCATCTTATCATCGGCGGCGCCGCGGGTAAGGAGGATGATGATGAATTTGCGGCCGCTCGGAAGCTCGATGTAGGCGGCGTCGTGACGGACTTCGTTGGTGTCACCTTCTTTCGACCAGAGTTTCGTGCCGGGCGGGAGGGATTCGCCGAAAAATTCTTTGACCTGGTTCTCGGTAGGACGCAGCGGGGAGAGCGGGCGTTCTAGCAACGTCATCATGGCATCGGAAGCCGGGCGGGAGATGGCGTGGCGGCGGACGATCCAGAGGAGGAGCGAGGCGAACGAGTTCGCGCTGGCGCGGTTCCGGTTCACTTTGTTTTCGCCCATGATTTGCATGTCGCGCCCGAACGGGCCGAAGCTCCACGGCTTTATCATGGCGCTGATGTCGTAGCCGAGTGACGCGAAGTAGCGGTTCAGTTTCCGCCGGCGATCGATGAAGTCCTCGAGCGCCTTGCCTTCCAGCTCCGAGCCGCTGCAGGTGTCTGTAAGGATATCGAGGAGGAAGGCTGCGGCGTCGTTGTCGGAGACCCGGATCATTTCGCGCAAGGCGCGCTCGATCTCCGGAGTGGGCTGGCCCTGGTGATAGGTCTCCACCATGAAAAAGAGTTTCACCAGCGACGCGGGATAAAAGGAGGCGTCGCCGTGGTAATCCGCGCGGACAGGAGCATCCGGTTTCGTAAGGTCGATGACGCTGAGGGCGAGATTGTCGGCATTGAGTTTCGGGAAGTCCTTGAGCGAGGCGTCAGCCGCCCGTGCGAGCTTCGCGCCTAGTTCTACGTTGAGGGGGGGACCGCTTTGAATTCTCGGAAGTCGGCGTATGCGATGGCTGGCGCGAGAATGACCGCCAGTAAGAGGTGACGTCTGACAAATGTCATATGACGAGTCTGTGTTGGCAGCCATGTTGGCTGCAATCTCGATTCCGTCTTCTGGACCGCAGTTGTAGCCACGGCCCACAGGGCTGTGGCTATAGCTAGCTCGCCTGGGTCTGAAGCAGCTTGATCGCGTCCCGCAATTCGGCGGCGCGCTCGTAAAGCTCGCTCGCGATGGCGACTTCCATTTCGCGCTGCATGATCTCGAGTTTCGAGAGCGGGCGCTTGGAGCTGACTTCTTCCAGCCATTCCTCGAGAAACGCGAGCTCGGAGCTCTTCGTGGCCAGCTCGGGGAAGCTCGATTGCTGGAAGAATTCCTGGATGGCGTCCCGGCCGCGCTCGATCTCGCGCATGGCTTCGGCGAATTTTCCGTCGCCGAGAAGGATCGACGCTTTCGCGCGCGTGTTCATCATCAGGACGTAGGGACGGAATTGCTGGAAGCTCCAAACCATTTCCTCGCGGTCGGCGTGCTCGGCGACAAAGGCAAAGAGGTCGAGGTTCCGCTGGGTGTCGCGAATAACGCCGGGGAAATCGTTGATCTGAAACAGGCTGAGGTAGCGGTGATAATACTGGATGCCTTCCTGCTGGAGGTCGTTGCATTGCTCGGCGGAAAGCTCATAGCTGTCGCCCCGCGCTTCGGCGCGCTCGGCCCGGCGCTGATGGTAGACCAAGAGCGACTCGCAGTTGTGCGGCCGCTGGCCATCGGGGCGGCCGTCGACTTCCATTTGGAGAACGCCGAGGTCGATCCGGAGCTGGAGTTTCTCCCGCCCGTCGAGGCCAATGATTTTGCGCACCTTGATGGCGCCGGTTTCATGTGGCCAATCCTTGAGCAACGAATTGAGATCAAGACTCATGATGTGAATAACGTTCGGAATGCGTGGTCTGTTTGTCAATCATTGGAAAGTGACCTCTGATATGGGACGAGTGGCCAGTCGCGGAATTCAAACTTGTAGATTTCACTTGTCTCGGGTCACGCGTCACTCGTCACTGAGTTAGTGGAACAGGAGATCGATTCGTTTATCCGGTTTCTGGCGACGGAACGCGGTCTCTCGGACAATTACCAGCTCTCCACCCGGCGATCGTTGGCGGAATTCGCGGCGTGGTGTTCGTCGGCGAAGAAGATCGCGGCTGCCGGGGACGTGACCCAGCCGATGATCAGCGACTATCTCGCGGCGCGAAAACGGAGTGGGCTCGCTGCAGCCTCGATCAAACTGATCGTGGTGGCGCTGAAGATTTTCTTCCGGTTCCTCGCCGGCAAAGACGCGATCACGCGCGATCCGACGGAGACGCTGACGGTGCCGCGGATCGAGCGTTATCTGCCCGAGACGCTAAACGAACTTCAGGTGGAGCGCCTGATTGATAGCATCGACACGAAGCAGCCGCTCGGGTTGCGCGACCGCGCGATGGTGGAGCTACTTTATGCGAGCGGGCTGCGGATCTCGGAGCTGGCAAACGCGCGCCTCGAGAACTTGAACTTCGACGAACGGATCCTTCGCGTGACCGGGAAGGGAAACAAGATGCGCTTGGTGCCGGTGGGCCGGAAGGCGTGCGAAGCGGTGGCGGCGTATCTCTCGACCGAGCGGCCGAAGCAGGTGAAGCGGCGGACGAGCAGCGAGATTTTTTTGTCGAGTCGCGGAACGAAACTGACAACGACGCGGATCTGGCAAATCGTGAAGAAGCGCGCGAAGCAGTCGGGATTGGAAGCGAATATTTATCCGCACCTGTTACGCCACAGCTTCGCGACTCATCTCCTTAGCAACGGTGCCGATCTCCGGATCATCCAGGAGATGCTCGGGCACGCCGATATTTCCACGACGCAGGTTTACACGCACGTGGATCAGCAACGGTTGAAGGCCGTGCACCGGAAATTTCACCCCCGCGCATAAAAACTGTAGTCGCGGCGCTCTGTCGCCGCGTCGTGCACCGATACCAGACGCGGCGACTGAGCGCCGCGGCTACAGCACAGGCGACCGCGTGGGAAATTGGCGCGGAGGCGGGAGCCCCGCTACACTGGGTGGCTTCATGAGAAAATTTCAACTACTGATCCTGGCGTCGGCCGTCGCGGCAGGGGCGATCTGGTGGGGATTTTACCGGACGCATCACACTTCGAGCCTGGCGGTGGCTTCGCTTTTGCCGAAGGAGACGCTGGCGCTGGTTCATGTGCCGGATTTCAATCGCTCCCGCGGCGAGTGGCACCGGACCGATCTCTACCAGCTATGGAAGGAACCGGCGGTGCAGGAGTTCCTCGCCAAGCCGCGTTCGAAAGTTCCCACTGAAGGCCGGATCGGCCAAACGGTGGAGGAGATCTCGGCGTTGGACATGAGAGACGCGTTTTTCGCGGTGCTTTCGATCGAAGCGAGTGCCTGGAAATGGGCAGGCGGATGCAGGACGACCGTGGACCCGGAGAAGGCAGCGAAGACCATCGATGATTGGAAACACAAACTGCTCGGCACCGTCTCGGATGTGAAACATGAGACCGTGGAGTACCAAGGCCGGCAGATCCAAGTCGACAACGTCGGCTTGTTGAATCTCTCCTCGGTTCACGCCGGGCCATGGTTCCTCCTCGCAAATGATATCGAGAACCTCAAGGCCCTGATCGATCGCGCGGATGGCCGCATCAAGGATCCGAAGACGGCGCTTTCGGCAGACGAGGTATTCCTCGCGGCGTCGAAGCACATGCCGGCGAGTTACTCGGCGATCGCCTACAGTCGCGTGGATCGGTTCATGGAGGAGCTGATGCCGCCCGCCGACAAGACCGAAGCGACGCCGGATCGACTGGCGGCGCTGCGCCAGATCCACAGTTTTTGCGCTGCGACCGCGTTCGATGGCGGCCGCATCCGCGACACGCTTTTTGTCGGGATGCCCAAAGTGCCCGACCTCGGAAACCTCACTCGCGCATCGCTCCCCATCGCGAACAAGGACACGTTTCTCTATGCGGCAAGCGTGCTGGATTTGCGCAAGGAAATGGAGCCCGGCTGGCAAACGCCCGGGCTCGGCTGGTTAAGTGGCTTGCAAAAGATCACCGGCACACTTTCGGCGAATGGAATCACGCTCGAGGAATGGAAGAACGCGTTCGGGACGGAAGTGGGACTGGTCGGAAGCTGGGGGACCAATTCGCAATGGCCGTCGCTCGTGGCGGCGATGCCGGTTAAAGACGCGGGGAAAGCGAACCGGATTGTCACGACGATCACGACCGCGAAGACGGGGGACCTTCAGTGGACGCACACGGAAAAGGAAGGTGTCCATTATTACTCCAGCGACCCGGCCGGGCAGTTGTTTTCGTTTTCGCCCACGATCGGGTTATCCGACCGGACCCTCGTCGTGGGACCGGACAGCGGATCAGTGGAGGCTGCGATGAAACGGAGCGCAACCGGCACTTCCGAACTGGCGGCCGCGAGGAATTTTCAGAACGCGGAGAGCGCCGTGCCCACCGCGCAACAGGTGTTCGTTTACGTCGATCCGGCGTTGGTTTACGCGCGGTTCGATACCGCGCTGCGGCCACTCCTCGCGATGGGCGCGGCTTTTTTACCCGCCGTTTCAGACACGGTGGACTTGGGCAAGTTGCCGCCCGCGGATGTGATCACAAAGCACCTGAGCCCGATCGTGATGTCGCAAAGTTATCGCGGCGACGGTTACGTGGCGGAGTCAGTCGGGCCGGTGCCGCTTTATCAAACGGTGATCGGAGCTGTCACAACGGCGAGCGCGGCGTCGGCATTTTATCGCCAGCAAACCCAAGCACCTCAAGCTGCTAATGTGATGACGCTAAGTATTTCGACGCCATCACCAAGACCGACCTCGACGCCGCAGAGTTCTCGGCCGTGATTCACGGTTGGCGGAAGTGGACTGGCTGATCAATTCAGCGACACCTATTCCCGCCGCAACGAGCAAGGGCGGGAAAAGAGGCTAAGCCCTTGATAATCAAGCCCTAAACGCCGTTCGGAGAAATCTGCTGCTAATCAGGCCAGATGTGATATGATTTCGGCCCTATGGCTATTCTCAAGAAAAACGCATTCTCCCGCCGAGTTCCCGATCTTGTGACCGAAGAACTGGTGGCTGTGCTCTCCCGTCGTGCCTCTTTCGAATTCAAGCAGCTCTTTGATATCGTGCACGAAAATCTGCGGGCCCGGAATGCGGCCAGCGGCGGCGAAGAAATGTTGCGCCTCCGTGCTTACGAAAAGCTTCAGAACCTGGTGGCCCGTGGGGCCGTTCGCAAGACCGGCAAGAAATACAAAGGGCTGCCGGCTGCGCTTGCCCAGGCGATTGCACCACAGAACGGGCACATCCCCGCTGCTGCCGCCGCCGCTGCCGCCGCCCGCAACGCCGCCATCGCGCGCGCCGCTGCCGCCGCCAAGTAACGTTCCGCCACGCCTGGTCCAGAACGGATCAGTATGCTTCGCGATTATCTTCCGCTCCTGCTCCACATCGGAGTAGCGATCGGGTTTGCCGTTTCCGCGCTGCTCGTGAGCGTGTTGCTCGGCAAGACTGGCCGGCGCACCCGCGTCAAGGACACTGCCTATGAGTGCGGGATGGTGCCGCAAGGCGAAGTCCAGCCGCGCTTCAGCGTAAAGTTCTACCTGGTCGCGATGCTGTTCATCCTCTTCGACCTGGAGATCGTGTTCATGTATCCGTGGGCGGTCGTTTACCGGGAGATGATCGCCGAGAGCAAGCTGGCGCTCTGGAGCATGCTCAGCTTCATCTCCATCCTTATGGTCGGTTACATTTACGCGCTCAAGAAGGGTGCCCTCGACTGGAAAAAATAGCGGGAAATCCCTAATCATTCCCCCACCTCGGCAGGAGGGCGTGCCGGCGCCAAATCCAGCTTGCGCGGGAGCCGTTCACCGCCTAAACCTAAGCCCCCATGGTTCATCACGTCGTCCTGTTCAAACTCAAACCCGAGGTCACTCCGGCGCGCATCGAAGAGATGATGATGAACACCCGGATGCAGCTCTTGAAGATCCCGGAAGTGCTCAGCATCAAGTGCGGGAAACGGATCAATCCCGAGCTGCCCTGGCCGTTTTTCATCGCGATCGATTTCGAGTCGATGGATCGATACGAGATCTTTCGGGAGGACCCGATCCACGTGAAGTTCATGGAGGAAGTGATCAAGCCAAACACGGCCGACTCGCTTTCGCTCGATTTCGAGATGGATCCGGGCAAGGACGTCCGGTTTTCGTAATCGTAGGGGCGGCGGTCCTCAGCCGCAGTCGACTGTGATCTGTTTTGCGCGTGAGGACACGCGCCACTACACTGGGCGCGAATGCGTCTTGGCTATCTCTACTCACGGTACCCCGTGCTCTCGCAAACTTTTTGCGATATGGAGATGCTGGAACTGGAGCGGCGCGGCTTCGATCTCACCGTCGGTTCGATTCATCCGCCGCTGACGAGCATCCGGCATCCGCACGCCGGGCGGCTCCAGGCGCCGGTCCATTACGCGCCCCCATCGCCGATCGTGCGGTTATGGGAAGACAAGGCACGGACGGAGAACCGCTGGCCGCAAGCGCTCGTCGAAGCGCACGAACGGAAATACGGTTCAGCGGTGAAGGCGCCAACGCGGGCCCGGAACGCCAGCTATTTCGCGGAGCTTTTCCGCCGGACCGCGGTCGATCATTTTCACGTCCATTTCGCCAATCGCGCCGCGCATACGGCGCTCTTCCTGAAGGCGATGTCGGGCCTTTCGTTCAGCGTCACCGCGCACGGCCAGGACTTCATGGCCGATCTTGGGAACGACGACTTGCTGCGCGAGATCTGCGACGAAGCGGAATTCGTGGCGGTGGAAACAGAATACAGCCGCGGCCTGATGCAGGCGCGCTGCCCGAACGCCGCGAGCAAAATCCACCGCGTCTATAACGGAATGGACCTGGCGAACTTTCTCGACTTCGGGCCGAAATCATCGGCGGGCGGGGCAGTTGAAATTCTCAGCGTCGGGCGGCTGGTGGCGTTCAAAGGCTTCGAATACCTGATCGAGGCCTGCGAACAATTGCGCCAGCGCAGCATCCATTTCCATTGCGAGATCATAGGCGACGGACCGTTGCACGAGAAACTGCAACACCAGATCGACGAGCTGCGGCTGAGCGATCGCATCACGCTCGCGGGAGCGCTGCCGCAGGATTGCGTGCTCGAGAAACTGCGCGCAACCGACATCTTCGCACTCGCTTCGACCACCGATGACAATGGCGCGAGCGATATCTTCCCCACAGTGATCCTGGAAGCGATGGCGTCCGCGCGTCCCGTTGTATCGACGGCACTTGCCGGCATTCCGGAATCGGTGATCGACAAGGAAACCGGGCTGCTGGTTCCGGCTGGCGAAAGCTGGCTATTCGCTGAAGCGCTCGAGACGCTCTGCCGCGATTCCGCATTGCGGGCGCGTTACGGTGCTGCCGGGCGAGCGCGGGTCGAACAACATTTCCAGATCGGAATCACGGTTGGCCCCCTCATCGAAATGCTGGAAAAAACCAAGGCGATCGCGCCCGTCGCGGCGACCATTGCCGAACCGCGCATTGCCTACCTGATCGACCAATGGCCGGATAATGCCCTCCCCTCACTCGAAACGGAACTGGAAGAAGTCGCGGAACGAGATTCCGGCGTTCAGGCTTTTGTCTGCGAGTTCCACGCCGATCAACGGCTCACGGCCCAGCAAAAGCGGCTCGCGCTCCAGCTCGAGTTCCTGCCGGACGCGATGGCGATCGAGGCCGAATGGCAAGGGAGCCGCGAGCTGGTCCTCGCCCTTGAGGACAATCGCGCCAACGAAGCGAATCGCGCGCCCATCGATCTCTTTTTGCGGCAGGCCCGTTTTGCCGTGACCCTCCGGCGCATGTTTGCGCAGCGAAAGATTTGCCACGTCCACGCGACCAACTCGCGCGCGCTGATTTGCGGCTTCCTCCTCAAGAAAATTCTGGGCGTAAGCCTCAGCGCGTCGATCGAGGCGCGGCCAGCCTTATCGCGGGAAACAATCGAAAACGCATTGCAGCATGCGCTCGGCGGCCGGATCGCCGATCGGAAGTTGAGCGAACAAATCGGCGCGCCGTTCTTCTTCGATCGCCCGGGCTCGAATCATCCGATCGTGCGTGGCTTGCGCTGGCTCAAGCCGGTAAGCAGGATCGATTTGACGCGGCCCGCGAGTTTCTGGCAGGAATGGGTGAATCGTCTCAAACATTGGGGCGCCGGAGCGTGACGCTTCTCTTCTCATGAACAAAAAAGCGATCCTTCTCGCCGGCGGCGCCGGGACGCGGCTCTATCCGCTCACCAAGATCGTCTGCAAACAACTGCTCCCGGTTTACGACAAGCCGATGATCTGCTATCCGCTCGCCACGCTGATGCTTGGCGGGTTGCGCGATGTGCTCATCATCTCCACGCCAAAAGACTTGCCAATGCTGGAGGATTATCTCGGCGACGGCACGCGGCTCGGCATCCGGATCGAATACGCGGCGCAGCCCAAACCGGAAGGGATCGCACAGGCGTTTCTGATCGGCGCCGATTTTCTGGCCGGCTCCGGCGCGTCGTTGATTCTCGGCGACAATATTTTCTACGGGAACCTCGACTTCTATCGCGAAGCGCTCGCCATCGAGACTGGCGCCTGCATCTTCGGTTATCAGGTGCGTGACCCGGAGCGATACGGCGTGGTGGAGTTCGGGCCGGACGGACGCGCGCTGAGCCTCGAGGAAAAACCGAAGGAACCGAAAAGCAATTTCGCGATCCCGGGGCTGTATGTTTACGACGAGCGCGTGGTGGAATTCTGCCGGCAACTCCAGCCGTCGAAACGCGGTGAATTGGAGATCACGGATTTGAACCTGGTTTATCTGAAACGAAACGAACTGCACGTGAAGCCGCTGGGGCGCGGCATGGCGTGGCTGGATACGGGAACACAAACGAGCCTGCTCGAAGCGGGCAATTACATCGCCACGATTGAACATCGCCAGGGATTGAAGATCGCGTGTCTCGAGGAAGTGGCGTTCCGGATGAGCTTCATCGATCAGAAGCAACTGGAGCAAATCGTCGAGGGATTACCGAAGGGCGAGTATCGCGAGTATCTGCGAATGGTCTGCGATGAGGGCCCAGCGGCGCATCATCCGGAACCGGGCGGATAATTTGGCCGGCACGCCCTCGTGCCGGAAGCTCCGCAACGCCCTGAGGGCAGGCCGTCTCCAGAAAAAGCTACTCCGGCTGCTCGCGCAGGAGATGGTTCGTATCGGCTAGCAGTTTCGTTACACCGTCGGGCGCGAGAGCGTCGTAGTAACCGCGGATGGTTCCGCGGCGATCCACGAGCACGAACCGAGTGCTGTGGATTGGACCGCTCTCCGGTTGCTCGCCTTCGGCGAGGGCGAGCTTGAATCCACCGCGTGAGAGCGACGTTATGGTGGCGATCGGGCCGGTGAGAAAATCCCAGCGGAGCGGCTCCTTGCGCAGCTTGTCTGCGTAAAGGCGCAGGACGTCCGGCGTGTCTTTTTCCGGATCGACGCTGAACGAGACCAGATGGACGCCGCTTTTCGCGAGCGGTTTTTGCAGCTCGCTCATGCGCGTGCTGATGATAGGACACGGACCGGGACAACTGGTGAAGATGAAATCGGCGATCCAGATCTTGCCGGACAACTGCTGGGAACCAAACGACTGCGCATCCTGGTTCGTCAGCTCGAAACTGGGCACATTCCCTAGCGAAGGCAGGGGCCGGTTGGAAAGGGAGTTTACCTGAAGCTGACGCAGCCAAAACAAGATCCCCGCGGTGACAAGCGGAATGAGAACCAGCGTAACCTTCCACGCCGTGCCGCTTTTCGGCGCCGGAGTGCGTCCCACCACCGAAGCGGTTTCCGTTTTCATATTTTAGTGAGGACCAGCGCGCCCAGGAGCAACGGAAGATACGCGATCGAGGTCAGGAAAAGCCGGCGGGCGTCAATCGCCTGCTGGGTCCTGAGAAATCGCATTGCGACAAAGATGAACAAACCGTTCAGGACCAGCTCAATTGTCAGGTAATTGTAATTCACGATCCTGACGAACGCGGGACCGCCGCAAATGAAAAGCAGGAGGATGCAAAACAGCACGGCCTGGCTCGCGCTGCGGGCGCCGGTCTTGTCGTCCTTCGAAATCATCTCGAACCCGGCGCGCGCATAATCTTCGCGGTACATCCATGCGATCGCGAAAAAGTGCGGCATCTGCCAGAAGAAGAGAATGGCGAAGAGACTCCACGCACCGACGTCGACCCGACCGCTCGCGGCAGCCCATCCGACCACGGGCGGCAACGCGCCGGGGATTGCGCCGATCAAAGTGTTAAAGGTGCTCACGCGCTTGAGCGGCGTGTAGGCAAAAATGTAGATGGCGATGGTGGCAGCGGCGAGCACGGCGCTGAGCCAATTGCAGAAGGCCGTGAGATAAACAATGCCGCCGATGGAAAGCAGGCAGCCGAGAATCAGGGCATCGCGCGCGAGCATTCGGCCGGCAGGGATCGGACGGCTGCGGGTGCGATGCATGAGCGCATCGAGACGGCGCTCCCACCATTGGTTCAGTGCCGCCGCGCCGGCGGCGGCGAGCGCGGTCCCGAAGACGGCATGGAAAAGTCCCAGCGAATTGATGAGCCCGGGCGCGCCGAGATAATAGCCGACGGCGGTCGTTACCAGAACGAGAAGCGTGAGCCGCGCTTTCACCAATTCCGAAAAATCCGACATGAAGCTTTTCCTTTCTGGAACAGGAATCGCCGGATCGATTTCCGCCGGTAGCGCCGCGCTTTTCATGACACAGGAATCTCCATCGAAACGGGAGATTGGCGAGAAGATGCGAGCAGGGGCCGGCCGCGGAGAAGTCGAAGGCAAATGGCCGAAAGGGAAACGCCAAGAGCGAACATTGTCGCTCCCACAGCCACGTGCGCGGTCGCGATGTCAGCGGCCTTGTTGCTC
This sequence comes from Verrucomicrobiota bacterium, assembly GCA_041167305.1. Classification (GTDB taxonomy): domain Bacteria; phylum Verrucomicrobiota; class Verrucomicrobiia; order Chthoniobacterales; family UBA10450; genus AV80. The sequence goes on along the minus strand of JBEEHI010000035.1, from coordinate 3,459 downwards.
CAAATGACCCAGGCGCCCAAGGTGATCTGGCAGGCGAGGAGCAGGAACCAGCCATCGGCAAAGCGCGAAAGGATTCCCGCGTCGGGCCCGGTCCGGCGGGCGAGAAAAAGCGATGCGATGATGCCGGCAGCGATAACCAGCGCAACAAAGCGGTGAGTCAGTTGCAGCCAAATGTGAAAGGGCGTCACGTCGGACAGGGCACGGGCATCGCGCCACGCGTTGATCTGCGCGAGCTGGGTCGGCGATGTATCGGGGATGATCGTTCCGTAGGCCAACGGGAAATCGAGGATGGAGAGATCGCGATGCTGATGGCGCATCGTGGCGCCAAGGCCGAGCTGGAGGTAGATGACAAGCGTCGTGCAGATGGCCACGCGCGCCAGCGATCGTCCCGCGGCAGATCGAGTTTCGCGGGCAGAAATCCGCGCCCAAAGTCGCGAGGTCGCGAGCGTAATGAGGACCAGCATTCCTAGGAACGCCTGGGCCAGACAGGCATGAAAAATCCCGATCTCGTCTTTCAACAAGGTTACGCGTAACCCGCCGAGAACGCCCTGGAGAATTACGGCGCCGAGCGCGGCGAAGCCGAGGTTGCGCAGCCAGCGGCGGCGATCGACGCGCCAGATCCAGATCGCGAGGACGATCGTCAGCAACCCGACGGTGGAAGCGATCAGACGATGGGTGTGCTCGAAGAAAATCCCGCCGATCCATTGCGAGACAGGAAAAAGAAACATGTTGTAGCCGAAAGTCGTGGGCCAATCGGGCACGGCGAGACCAACGCCTTTGCTGGTGACCATCCCGCCGCTGCAAATCAGAAGAAGCGTGGCGATCGAGGTGAACCAGGCGAAACGATGCAGCCAAGTTGTCGATTTCGCCGAACTCATTGATGAATCGTAAACGCAGAAGCCGGGAAGCGCACGCACGTCGCGCAGCTTCAAGGAGCGGCGGTTAACAAACCGCCGATTGAAAAGGCGGGCGGTTTGGAAAGCGCCCCTCCTTGAGGCGTACTCTATTGTCCGTGCGGACTTGGGCTTGGCGCTTTCGGCGGCTCGCCCGGTTTGGCGTCGGGAGCGCCGCTCGGGTTCGCCGTCTTCGGAGCACCGGGAGGGGCGACCGTTCCCGGGGTGGGACCGACGGGCGGTTCGCCGGGCGGGCGGTCACTCGGCGCAGGCGCGGTCGGAGTCGCGGCCAGCTCGGCCTTCTCTTTCAGCCAGGCCTGATATTCCGCGGGCTCGTCCACGACCAGCGATCCCTTCATGCTGTAATGTCCGTAGCCGCAGAGCTGACCGCACACCACCTCGAACGTGCCAGTCTTAACCGGCTTAAACCACATCGGGATGATCTGGCCGGGAATCGCATCCTGCGCGCTCCGCATGTGAGGCAGCGCGAAATTGTGGATCACGTCCTTCGAGGAAAGCTCGATGATCACCGGACGATCCTTCGGCACGTGTAATTCTCCGAGAAACACAAGATCGTCTTTCGACGCCGGATCGTTGGGATCGAGGCCGAGGCCGTTGGAAGGTGTCACCAGTTCGATGTCGCGCCGGCCAAACACTCCATCCGGTCCCGGCATGTGAAAGTTCCAGTTAAACTGCTGCCCGATGGCGTGGACGATGATCGCATCTTTGTCCTCGGGAAATGAATTCACGCGCTTGGCCCAGAGCGGAATCGCGAAACCGATGAGAAGCACCGCTTCGATCAACACGACCGCGAATTCGAGGTGCGTCGAAATCCCGCTCTTTACGCCTTCGTGGTCGGCGACCGGATGTTTGCTGCGGCGAAAACGGAGGAGGACGTAGATGAAAAATGCCGACCAGCCAACGAAAAGCGCGGCCATGAACCAATGGCTGAATTCAATGATGTGATCGATCTGGTAACCGTGCTCGGAAGCATTCGGCGGCATGCCGATCAACTCATTGATGACGGCGAGGCTATTCATACGGCTTCAAATCCTCGTCGGTCAGTTGCTGGTGCGGTTCGAGCGGCGTGTTGGCGTGTTTCCAAATATGAACACCGAACGCGCCGACGCCGCCCATCACCGACATGACGACACCCATCAGCACCCAGATGGCCGCGGCCATGTGCTCGGTGCTTTTGGAATCCGCCGCGCCAAAACACTGCGAACACGCCAGCGCCTGGCCGGCAGACGTGCCAAGAAAGAGACAGATCGCCAGAATGATTCGCGCCTTCATGTGATGATGCGGAGCCGTTTCATTTTCCGGTAAAAGTAAACGCCGTAGCAAATCAAGGCCAATCCCGCGGCGAACGAACAAATGGCGCCGATGCGGAACGCCGGGGTGCCGTGCATGGAATCGACCCAGAGACACCAGGCGCCGGCCCCGAGCGCGAGCAGAGTCGAAACCGTGATGAAAACAATATGGAAACCTTTGAGCGACATTTAGCGAGTGATCGGATCGTACCACGCGAGATAAGTGAGGAAGAAAAGTCCGAGAACGAAAAACGCCGTGAACATGAGGATGCGGTAGATCATCCGCTTCTCACTCTTGAGGTGCATGAAGATCAACGCGACCAGGCCCGCTTTGAAGGTCGCCACCAGCATGGCAACCGCGACGTTCGCCTTCATCGTCCCGAAATTCACATAGGAGAGAAATACGGTGATCGCCGTGAAGGTGATCAGGGTCGCGCCGACCAGCATGTATCCGCGAATATGTTTCGCGACGTTATGGGCAACGTGGTCGTCATGCTCCGCGTGCCCATTGGCCATGGCGGTCTCGGTGGCAATCGTTTGGTCGTTTTCGTTCATCGTCAGAGCAAATAAAAGAGCGGAAACACAAAAATCCAGACCAGATCGACGAAATGCCAGAACAAGCCGGCGACCTCGACGCGGTTGGCGAGGTGTTCGGGGTTTCGTTTATACAGTTTTGTTCCCATCGGCAACCAGAGGTAGGTGAACACGATCACGCCGCCGAGGACGTGGGCGCCGTGGAGTCCGGTGATGGTGAAATAACTCGCGAAGTAGGCGCTGTGCTTCGGTAGGAACATGTTCGCGTACTCGACGTCTTCCTTCTCGATGGTCGCAACCTTGTCGGTCGGCGGCACATAGAGGAAGTGGGGACGATCCATATCCGGATTGGTTGGATCGGCGTTGACCGGATCGAGCGCGATCTCGTATTCCTTCGCGTTCTCGTCGTGGAGCGCTTCCTTGTTGTGCAGGTGACCGGTGATCTCGCGGCGCGGAGCGAGGCCTCGTTCTGCGAGATGGTGGTTCCCAAGGTACTGCTCGTACTTCTCGAGCTTGTCTTTCTTAATGAAGGCGCCGAAGTGGTCGAACTTCTGCGGCCACTCGTAGACGAGTTTTACGGCGAGGAAGATCACGCCGCAGAGGATGGTGATCAGCATGTACCACCAATAGGCGCGGAATTTCCGCATCTTGAGCGACGCCCACGCCATCACCACCGTGACCGACGACGCGATCAGGATCCCCGTGTTCATGGTGCCGACCGG
>JBEEHI010000034.1:0-15641 GCA_041167305.1 Verrucomicrobiota bacterium | reverse complement strand
GCCTGGGCGTCAGCAAAGCGCCGCATCCCGCGGTAACTCCAGGCCAGGTTCGCCCAGATGTCCTGGTTGAGCGGATCCATCTGGGCGGCCCGCAAAAGCAGTTCAAGGCTTTCGTCGAGCTTGCCCTGCCGGCGCTTAACCAATCCGATCGCCTGGATGGTAAAAGGCTGGTTGGGGGCCTGTTCTCGCGCTTTCCCCAGTTCGACGAGCGCCCGGTCGTAATCCCGGAGGCAATAATAAAAATACATCCCCATCGCGGCGTGGCCGTCGCCGTGATCGGGATCAAGCCGCAGTGCATTCTCCGCCGCTTCTTTGACGAGCGCCTTTTTCGCATCAGACGGGACTGCCTGATATCTCCACCCTTCGGCAAAGGCGATTTCCACCCAGGCTGCGGCGAAGTTCGGGTCGAGCGCCACGGCCTGCCGGCAATATTCGATAAGCCGCAACTGGTCTTCGCGGGTTTGCGAATTGCGCAACGCGATGCCGCGCAGGTAAGCATCGTAAGCCGCCGGGATTTTCGTGCCCACGTAATTGATTGCCTCCTTCTCGCGGCCGGTCAGCTTCGCCTCGAGCGAGTTCGCAATCCGCTGGGCCACTTCGGTTTCGACGGCAAAAATATCGGTGAGCTTGCGGTCGTAGGTTTCCGCCCACAGATGGGAATCGCCTTCCGCTTTGATCAACTGCACGTTCACTCGCACCGAATCGCCGGACTTCTGGACGCTTCCTTCCAGGATGTGACCGACGCCGAGTTGTCGCGCAATCTCCGCCAGGTTCCCCGGTTTGCTTTGATACTGTTGTGTCGAAGTGCGCGAGATCACTTTCAACTCCGCGATCTTTGAAAGGCGGGTGAGAATTTCGTCCTGAATGCCGTCGGCGAAATAAGAGTTCGCCTTGTCTTCGCTCAGGCTCGCGAACGGGAGGACCGCGATACTCTTCTCTGGCAGGGATACCGTCCCGCTCCTGCGGGATCCGTCTTCCCGATCGCGCGTTGACGTCGCCGTGTAACGGCCGACAAAAAACAAGCCGATCGACAGTGCAGCGCCCGCGATGACGACATAGATCCAGGCACGGCCCTTCGCTGTAGTTTCCAATGGTTCGGCGGCGGACTCGGTCCGCTTCAATCCTCCCGGAGTTAGCTCGAACGCCCAGGCGATGATCAACGCGATCGGAAATCCAATTACGACCAGGAGAATGACCAGCCGCACCGACCAGTTCGGCACGTCGAAAAACGGAAACGTCTGGGTCGTGACCTGGACGAGCAGCCAGCCGACGACCGCATACGCGACCGCGACTTTGTAGACATTGCGTCGCTTCAACTCGGAGAAGAAATTCATGGGACGCCCTGCGGCACCCGCCTTCTAGCGGTTTCCTTTCGTGAGCGCCAGTCTCTGCGCTACAGCGCGGATCTCCGAAATCCGCTCTCTACTTTGATCCGTTGGTGACAAACGGAGGCGCGCCGACTCGTTCCACGCAGCTCGTATCGATGTCGCGGGCGTTAGCCTTCGCCAGAAATTCCAGCATCACCTTATCGATACACTCCAAGTTCGTCAGCCCATCCAGGCCGTGGGCGCCTCGGGCGATGACGACATGCTTGCTGTTAGGCAAATGGCTCGCGACTTCTTCGCCTCGCTCCGGTGGCGTGACCGGATCCATGTTCCCGGAAAAAATCAGGACCGGCGCATTTGAGCTGACCGGCTCATGATAGTCGGCGGGGATTTTGCCGCGCGGCCAGAGTTCGCAGGCGCGCGTTTGTTGTTCCACCCGGTAATTGCCGAAAGGATTACCGGCATTCGCTTTCGCAGCTTCTTGCTGGTCGATGAAGGGAACGTCCTCGGCGCAGGTGACGCTGAGATACATGCCGTCCGCGATGAAATCGGTCTGCGAGCGATCGGCTGGGATCGCGTCTTTGAGGAACGGCGCGTAATCGCCCTCCACGGCGTGATGGATGATGAGCGGGATCCGGCTTGCGCTGTCGCGGGAATACATCCGGCTCCGCATTTTTTCCGCGAACACATCTCGTCGAATTTCCACGGTGACAGTCCCGCTCTTGTCCGGCGGTGAATATTCAACCCGGGCCGGTTCGCGCCCGAGCCGCGCCAACGCTTCCTCCCAGTCGCGCTCGATTTGCGGGAACGCCTGGTGACAGGCTGCGTCCGCGGCGCACGCGGCCAGGAGCAAATCCATGGCGCGCTTCGCGGCGCGGGCGTGATGCAGCGGCATCTTGAGATAAGTTGGCGCTACCCCCGTGAGAATGGCGCAGCGGACCCGGTCGGGATGCTGGCGCATGTAAACCAACGCCGCGCGCGTCCCGTAGGAAAGTCCGTTCAGGTTGATCTTCTCGTAACCGAGCCAGGCACGGACGTCGTCGAGATCATCCATGGCGAGATTGGTGGTGTAGAGCGTGAGATCTGCTCGCGGCTCGAGCGACTGGCGCATCCGGTTCACGTAATCGACCGGATACATTTCGCTGAGATAATCCTGCGGGCTGCTGGGGTGCGCCGGAGCGGCGAGCCGATTCGAGCCGCCGCTGCCGCGTTGATCCACCAGGACCACGTCGCGATGCCGGCGATATTCCTTCCCTTCGCCGGCATAGAACCCGGCGCCGCCAGTCGCGGCGACTCCCGGGCCGCCCGCGAGATCGAACATCGGCGCCTCGGCGGGGCTGCTCGGTTCCAGGGCCGGCACGACGACCACATTCAAGTCGATCGTCCGTCCGGAACGCGTCACCCGATTCTCAAAGACCGTCAGCTTCCCGCACAGGAGCTCTTCATCGATCCCTGGCAGCTTGCATGGCTGCAACGGTCCGCTATTCGTGAGTCGTTTCGCGGAAGTTTCCGGCTTATGGCAGGCCCCGCCGCAAACCGCGAAAAAGAGAAACGCACCCGCGATCGTCGAGAGTCTCGGCACCGCGCTACGCTACCCACCGCCGCCAAGAGAAACAATTACAAAGCAGTGACCAGCCTTCGCCAAGGCTACGGCTTGGCAGGCCAGTGACGTGTGACATGTGACATGTGACGAGCAAGAGCGCTGTAGCCGCGCCGCTCTGTCGGCGCGCCTCTTCCGCCTTCCCTTTCTTTGCAAACTTCTGTTAGACCTCCGACTTCCCACCTTGCCGTATCTCGTCACATGTCACACGTCACACGTCGCTCTCTTCGCGTGGAATCCGTCGATGTGTTACGCGGGCTCGTGATGGTGATCATGGCCCTCGATCACACCCGCGAATTCTTTTCCAACTACGGCGGGAACCCCACTGACGCCGCCAGCGCTCCCGGCATCATATTTTTCACCCGTTGGATCACGCACCTTTGCGCGCCGACGTTTGTCTTTCTTGCCGGCACTTCCATTTATCTCCAGTTCCTGCGCAAGCCGCGTCCGCAACTCGCTCGTTTCCTCGCCACTCGCGGCCTCTGGCTCATGGTGGCGGAGCTGGTGGTTGTCAGCTCCATGCTCACTTTTCATCCGAGCACCCATTTCTTCATGCTTCAGGTCATCTGGGTGACCGGCGCGTCGATGATGCTGATGGCGCTCCTGATCTACCTGCCGCTTTGGGCCGTGGCGTTGTTCGGCGCCGCGCTCGTCCTGGCGCACAACGCCTTTGACGCAATCAGCCCCGCTGCGATGGGTCCTGTCGCCGGCACCATCTGGCGTTTACTTCACGTCCCCGGCGTTCTGGTGCCGCCAGCCACCGGGAATTTGTGGTTGAACCTCTACCCGCTGATCCCGTGGCCGGGAATCATGGCGCTCGGTTTCGTCTTCGGCTCGCTGTTGCAATGGCCGCCGGTCCAACGTCGCCGCGTCATGCTCTATCTCGGCGCCGCTTCGCTCCTGGTCTTCGCCCTTCTACGCTGGAGCAATCTCTACGGCGATCCGGGACCGTGGAAGCCTCAGTCATCCGCGGAACGCACCTTCATGTCGTTCATCGATGTGCAAAAATATCCGCCGTCGCTTCTCTTCGTCCTCGTCACGCTCGGCGTTTCCCTTTGCCTGATGTCCGCGTTCGACGCCTGGCAGGCGCGTAACAATTTCAGATGGCTCCGCTCAATCCTGTCCGTCTATGGCCGCGTGCCTTTCTTCTATTACGTGCTGCACTTCACCGCGATCCATCTCGCCGCGTTGCTCACCACCGCCGCGCTCGGTCTCGACTGGCGCTGGTGGGTTCGCCTCTCGCCGGCGGGCAGCATCTTCGCCGGCCAACCTCCCGGCTACGGCTTCTCCCTGTCGATCGTCTATCTCGTCTGGCTCGCGATCGTGACCTTTTGCTACTTCCCCTGTAAATGGTTCGCCGGGGTGAAGCAGCGAAACAAAAGTCCATGGCTGTCCTATTTGTAAGCAAGTGATATGTGACGGGTGACGAGTGACGCGTGACGAGCAAGAGCGCCGTAGCCGCAGTCCCACGGCTGCGGGATCGCCGCGTCTAAGGCCAGAAGTCGGAAGTGGATTGGGATTTCAGCATCCTCGCTATTCGCAATCCTCCATTCTCCACCCTCGCTGGCAGGCCCATCCCCTCGCGACAAGTAATTGCACTGGGGCAAAACGCATCGATCGTAAGCCGCTTACGATGGATCGCTCTCGTGGAGGAATTCTTTATTCTTCCGGGCAAGAAATCGAATAACAGCGCCCAGCCTCCTTGCGAGACGAACTTGGAGACGGCACGCCCTCGTGCCGCAGGCTTGACCGGGCACCTTCCATTAACCCATCCAACCTTGCATCGTAACCCGCTTACGATGCATGATTCTGCCGGTAACCAACGTTCAGAATGTCCGAACCCCAGAATCCCGTTCGCGCCTATCTTGTCCGCATCGGCAAGCGCGGCGGCCTGGCCAGCCGTCGTGAGCTGACCCGCTCTCACGCCAGACAAATGGTGGCGATTCGCGAAGCCAAACGCGCCGCCAAAAAGTCGGGCGACCCCTGGCCTCCTCAAAGTCGTAAACTTCGAAAACGTCTCAAGCTCCGTCAAAATCCGTGAGTCGGAGCATGCATCGTAAGCGGCTTACGATAGATGGTTTTGGGACTTCAACCGGTTTGTTTAGTTGTTCTAGCTTGATGATTTCCAAAATTCACTGAATGGAGCAGACCCCGATGAAGACAAAGATCCAATTGCGGGATGTGGAAGCGGACGACCTGCCGCTGTTTTTCGAGCACCAGCACGATCCGATCGCGGTGGCCATGGTCGCATTCCATTCGCGCGACCGGGCTGCGTTCGACGAGCATTGGGCGAAGCTGCTGGCCGACGACTCGCTTCTGAAAAAGACGGTGATCGTTGACGGTGAGGTAGCCGGAAACATTGGCAGTTGGACGGCGGAGGGGAAGCGAGAGGTCGGCTATTGGATCGACCGCGCCTTTTGGGGCCGTGGCGTGGCCACCGAGGCGCTCTCCGCTTTCCTCGGCCTTGAACCCGTCCGGCCGCTTTACGCGGGGGTGGCGAAGCATAACGTGGCCTCGATCCGCGTCCTGCAAAAATGCGGGTTCAAGTTATCCCACTCCGTAGAGGAGTCGTCCAATGACGCGGACGCTTCGCACGTTCTCTTGACGCTAACAGATTGATGTTCGAATGCAGTAGGCCCGGCACGAATTGACGAGATTCACAGACTGACCCCACGCCCCTCGCAAGGCCAAGCGTAAAATTACATAGGCGACCACCCGGTCGTCTTGGAATATCAACCGAAATAGCGTGACAGAATTCTGTCACGATGTAACTCATAGTCCGTGGATTGAAACTCCACATCGGGTGAAGTGTGGAGATGGCAGCACTCAGACAATACACTCACTCGATTCAGCAGAAACGTTCGCCGCCGCCGGGAGGCGAATGGCCTTTCACAGGAGTCTCTTGCCGAGAAAGCGGACCTCGATCGCACATACATCAGCGGCATCGAGCGGGGCATCCGCAACCCACTGTTTTCAGCGCGGCACGCGTAGCAGCCGCTCTCAAGACTCCGTTTGCGGAATTGTCAACGTCGCGACGATTCCAGCCAGTTTTTCTGGGTAAAGGTCGCGCGGTGAGTTGCAAGAAATGCCATCTCCGGCAACGCTGCGTCATCGGGGAAATGGAGCGGCTCTCCGACGTAAGCACCAAAGTTCTCCACAACGGTCCGCTGCGATAACTCCGCCTTTAGTTGAGGCGAAATGAGCATCCGTAACTGCTCATCGAAGGTGATCAGACCGCGATCAAAGGCCGCATCGTGCAGTCGCGACAGACTCAACCCATTGCCACATTAAGCCGATGCTCCGGGTGAGTGCCCCATGGAAGAATGTGCGACGCAACAAGCAATTGGCGAACGGCCAAGCCAGTGAGCGCGCAAACCCCACCGCAATTATTGATGACTGCGTCGCGGAAATACTCCTGCCCACGGCGCTGCTTCACGTTTGCGGTTATTTCGGTGGGACCGTTGGGCGGGAGCTTCCAGATGCGTATGCCTTCTTTCGGTAGCACTTCGAGGTGGCTTCCTTCGTCCAGCCCGAACAGCAACCGCAGTGCATTTTCGCTAGCCGGAACAGCTTCGTTGAGGTTGCTATGAAAGTCTTCCCAAACCGCGCGGTCCAAGTTTGTCGCATGGGCCATTCCTCTAATCCCGCGCAGCTTCAGCGCTGGGTCCAGCGATGCGAGGTTAACGAGTTTCAGCGCCACACTGTTCACGCCGCGCCCAAGCTTTTCCGCCAGCTCGACGATAACCGGTTGGCGCGCGTGAAGCTGCCCGAAGGTGAGCTTGTGGTAAACATTGAGCACAACAAGCAGCTCGTCGCGCCTCCATTTCAAAGCTGGTGCTTTTGCCATGTTTGAGGGTTCCCGCTCACATTAAGGATTACAAAATCCTATCAATCGTTTACGGCAACTATTCTGTAGTCATGCGGTGTCTCCTCATTGTTCATATTGCCCGCAACTACCGCCTCCTTCACGTTTCTGAAAAACTCGGCTAACGCAGCTTGCGCCTGCTCGATATTCCAAAATCGCAGTGGCCTAGTCTGACCATTCTTTTCCTCAGTCCAATTAGCATCGTCCCAGCCGTAAAAGTATCGGAGTTCGATCTTGAATCGCATGAGACAGTCAAAGCACAAACCGACCGTCGTTGGAAGTCCGACGACGCAAAACTCTAGATATTCTTTTCGCAAGTCACCGATAGGCCTAGCAACCATGGTTTGTGGCCCGAGGCCTCGCATTGAATAAATACTCGACAGTTGGCGCAACGTGGCGCGCGACCGACTGGTGACGCGCGCGCTGCGAAACCGGAACGACAGGTCGTTCGAAGCTGGGAATCATGTCAGTCCCAAGAAGGCTAAAGGCCGATCGGTCGAATCGAGCGAGCATTACGCGTGATGCCCCCGAAACGGCAAGAGGCCGCCGGCTCGGTGAATTTCCGGTTCGCCAGGCCGCCCGGGTTTGTTAAACTGGATAACGTGAGCGTGGAACAACTGGAGAACGCGATTCTTGGCCTGACAACTGAAGAACGACAGCGATTGGCGGTCTGGTTCGAGGAGAACCGACGAGAATTGCTCGGCGAGGAGGCGGACGAACTGAGTGACGAGCAACAAGTCGAGGTAGGTCGTCGCCGGGAACTGGCTATGGCACATCCGGAATTGCTGGAACCCTGGGACGGAACCATCGAGCGGGTGCGCGAGAGACTTCATGAGTTTCGTCGTCAGAAAACTTCCGCTGGCTGAGCAGGACGCGCTCGACGCTGCTATCTGGTATGAGCAACGCGAGCCAGGACTGGGCGAGGAATTCCTGGATGAAGTAGATCGCGCCGTGCGGGCGCTGGGCGAGTCTGCCATGCATCATCGAATCCGATTTGCGGACGTGCGTCGGGCATCGATACGCCGGTTCAAGTTTTACGGCATCTACTACATCCTGCGGGATGAAGAAGCTTGGATACTGGCGATCTTCCACGGCCGGCGGCATCTGCGAGCATTGCAGGAACGTGCCGCGCGAGCGGGCTGAAGTCATGATCGTCGGAGACTTGACAGCGTCCGGGTCATCGACCGAAATGGCGGCCAATGCAATCGATCAAACGCCGTTTCTCCGCCGCTCCGGAGGGAACGGCGGCATTGTTCTTCATTGATTCGCTGCCGCCCGGCAGCTCACCCTTCGGGCTACGTCTATGTCGCTCAGCTCCCGCTGGCTCCATTCAGATCTTTTGATGCTCGTCTTCGCCGTTTATTCGCTCGCTCTGCCGAAAAGATTCTAGGCAATCTCACGCCATGCCTTTATCCAAACGTCTTTTCTCCAAAGCCCCCGAAGGAACGGCCGTGCTGTTCTTCATTCAGATTTTTGCGACGCTCGGTTTCGCCGTCCTTTACTCGACGCTGGTTCTCTACGCGACGAAGCATCTCCAGCTCTCGGTGAAAATGGCCACGGCGTTGATGGGCGTGTTTGGCGGGTTCAACTATGGCCTGCACCTCTTCGGCGGCTACCTCGGCGGCCGCTTCATGTCGAACCGGAATCTTTTCGTCGGGGGCATGGCGCTCCAGGTCGCCGGCTGTGCTTGCATCGCGACTGGCACCCTGGCGATGTTCTACGTCGGCCTCGCTTTTTTCCTCACCGGCAGCGGTCTCAACGTCACCTGCATCAACATGATGCTGACGCAGCGATTCACCCCGGAAGACCCGCGCCGGGAAGGAGCTTTCCTTTGGAACTACGCCGGCATGAACGTCGGATTCTTCGTCGGGTTCAGCGCCGCCGGCTATTTCCAGGCGACCGAGAGTTATGCGAGTCTTTTCATCTTCGCGACGCTCGGCAACTTTGTCGCCATCGTGCTCGCCCTGCTCTCGTGGAAGACGGTGGCCGATCGCAATACCCCGCTGCTCGAAGCGAAACCGAAGCAATTCCGGCTGCGCCTGCTCGCGGGGATTGGCATTGTCCTCGGAACCGTCCCCGTCGTGTGGTTCATGCTCCAGCGGCCTGGCGGCACCGGGACGATCATCAAAGGAATCTGCGCCGCGGTGGCGCTGATCCTAATCTACCTCACTCTGCGCCACCCGGATCGCCGGGAAAAACGGAACATGACGGCGTATCTGATTCTGACTCTCGGCTCGTTGATGTTTTGGTCGCTCTATCAGATGGCGCCGAGCGGCCTGATGCTGTTCGCGGTCCACAACGTCGATCTGATGATCGGCCGCGTGGAGATACAGCCGCAGTGGATTCAAAACATCAACACCGTCTGCATCTTCGTCGGCGGACCGTTGCTCGCCTCGCTCTTCGTTCGCATGCGCGCAAAGGGGTGGCGGATCGACATACCGAAGCAGTTTGCCACGTCGCTGATCCTGATGGCGGTCGCGTTTCTGATTCTCCCGCTCGGGATCAAGCTGGCCGGCGGCGACGGCAAGAGTGCGTTCGTGTGGCTGTTCCTGAGCTACGTGCTGCAGAGCATCGGTGAGTTGCTCATCATGCCAATCGGATACGCGATGATCGGCAAGCTGGCGCCGAAGCAGTATCAGGGCGTGATGATGGGCAGCTGGATGCTCGTGACCGGCCTCGCGTCACTCTTCGCGGGCGACTTCTCGGGCATGATCCCCGAGCCGAACGGCACCACTGCGGTCGCGACCAACCCCGAGTATGTGAAGCTCTTCGGCGCGCTCGGCGCGGGCAGCCTCGTAGTCGGCATCGCGCTCGTCGTGCTCATTCCGTTCCTGCGCCGGCTAATCACCGACAAGGCCGAGATACCGCCCGAGGAAATGGCGATGGCTACCGTGGTGCCGGTGGCGTGACGGCTGTAGCGGCGGCCGTGTCGGCTGCAACTCTGCTGCGGTGGTGCCAGTGGCGTGAGGCTGTAGCGGCAGCCGTGTCGGCTGCGATTCTGCTGCGGTGGTGCCAGTGGCGTGAGGCTGTAGCGGCAGCCGTGTCGGCTGCGATTCTGCGGCGGTGGGTGCCAGTGGCGTGAAGCTGTAGCGGCAGCCGTGTCGGCTGCACCTCTGCTGCGGCTGACACAGCCGCCACTACAGGGATGGAAAGAGGGATGGCAAGAGGCCGAAAAAGGCGGACGACGTTCGGTTGAGCTCGGGCTGGAAAATCTGCCGCGCTACAACCAGCGAAGAATTACACAGGCGAGAATCGCTACTACGAGGGACAGGATAATTTCCACCGTCGCCACCACGGACCCGGCATGGGCGGGCTGATATCCGATCGCGACCAGGTTGATCGCCAGCCAGATCAGAGCTCCCGCTACGATCGCTTTGATTATGCCTTTCATCGTTCCAGGCTAAACAGATGACAACGCGAAGCGCGTTGTCATTTCATTCGATCGAACGTCTTCTGCAGGAGTTGCAAGTCAGTCGGGTTCCCCAATTTTTCGCGAGTCGTGTCGATCCACTTCTTTTCTAACGCGTTCTTGGTCGGCCGATCGCTTTCGTAGAAGACGCCAAAGACGCCGGGGAAGGGGAGCTGGGCCAGCTTGTAGGCGGCGAGCTCGTCGGTGACGTCGTGGCGGAGTTCGTCTTCGGGGGTGTTGTCGTATTTTTTCTCGTCAATGACCGAGAAGGCGCCGCCTTTGCGCGGATTCGCCGGGTCGAAGGCGCCAGGGAAAAATTCCACACACTCTGATAAACACTCAATCACGGAGAAGCCCTGGTGATCCATGGCGCGCTCGATCATCTGGATCATGTGGTTGACCTGGGTGGCGTGCGTCCGCGCGACGAAGGTGGCCCCGGCGCAGATGAGTTGTTTCATCGGGTTGACCGGCTGGTCGATCGCGCCGGTCGGGTCGGTCTTCGACTTGAAACCGATGGGCGACGTGGGCGAGGTCTGCTTCTTGGTCAGGCCATAGACGAAGTTGTCCATGATGAAGTAGACCAGGTTGATGTTCTTGCGCGCGCCGTGATTGAGATGGTTGCCGCCGATGGAGAAGCCGTCGCCGTCGCCGCCGAAGAGAAAGACGTGCAGGTCGGGCCGGGCCAGGCTGATGCCGGAGGCGAGCGGGACGGCGCGGCCGTGAATGAAATGCGCGCCGTATCCGTTCACGAAATAGGGGAAGCGCGAGGAACAACCGATCCCGGCGAGGGTGACGATCTTCTCGTGATCGAGCTGCCGTTTCTCGAGGACTTTGTAATAGGAAGCGAGCACGGCGAAGTCGCCGCAGCCGGGACACCAGGTGGGGTGATCGGCGGTGATGGCCTTCTTGGTGAGCTTCTCGCGGGGCGCTTCCAGGATTGCGGTTCCTGTAGCAGCGGGCGTGTCGCCCGCTGTGGCGTGGCCGTTCGCAGGCGACACGCCTGCCGCTACAGAAGTGGAACCGTTGCCGTTAGTGGGTGTGTTGGTTTCGGTGCTCATTGGAAAGTCACTTTTGTTTTTCATCGCCTGACAGCGCAACTGCCGCGCTTTCCGCGCGTTCGCCGGGAGGATGCTTGGAGTGATCGGCCAGGCCGGCGGATGCTTTCGACGCTTCGGAGCCGGGTCGCGTCGGGGTGTTGTCACCGGCACGATCGACGGCGTCCGGCACTTTCGCGGCGGCGCGTTCGGTGGCTGCTGCGGTGTCCGGATCTTTCGCGGGCGGCGCAGTCACCTTTTCATCAGAATTGTTTGTTAGGTCCATAACTTTATCCCACTCCCTGCGGGACGACTTCTTTCAAGGACTTCACGTTCTCGGCCGAGCAGTCAGTGTGAATGATGGGCAGGCCTTCACGCGGAATATTCCGGGCGGCAAAGGAGCGTCCTTCGAAGACGCGTTCGAGAATCTCTTTCACGCGGAAGGTCAGACCGTCCGTCTTGGTCGTGCTTTCGATTTTCGGTTCGCAGAAACGCGCCCGCAAAATGGTGGCAAGCTGGCCGAATCCGTAGAGGCCCTGGTCGTTCATTTCGACGACAACAACACGTTTGAATCGGGCGAAAACTTTTTCGAGGCCGTTCGGGAACGGATGGACGTGCCGCAGATGGAGCGCGCCAACTTTCTCGCCGTGCTCGCGACCCAGTTTCACGGCGTCGTGGATGGGACCATACGTGGAACCCCAGCCAACCAGGAGGACGTCGCCTGCGTCGTCGCCGTAGATTTCCGGGACCGGGATTTCTTCGGCGAGCTTGCGCAATTTGTTGCGGCGCTTGGCTGTCATGGCCATGTGCATTTTCGGGCTGCCAGTCGGATGCCCCATCTCATCGTGCTCGAGGCCGGTGACGAGAGGATATTTTCCATCGAGCATCCGGGCACCGGGCGGGACGTGTTGAGTGATCTGGTCAATGGCGTAGGGCTTGAAGCCGGCGGCGCGCGGAGAAAGATCGGGCTTGGGATCGAGCATCAGGTCTTTCAGATCCGGTTCGTCGAACGCTTCGATGCGGGTGGCGAGCGAGGTATCGCTCAAGATGAAAACGGGCGTGCTGTATTTGCGGGCGATGCGAGCCGCCTCGATCGCGATGTAAAAACAATCTTCCACGGTCGCGGCGGCAAGAACGACGCGCGGACTGTCGCCGTGCCCGCCGTAGATGGCCTGGAAAAGATCGCTCTGTTCGACGTTCGTGGGCAGGCCGGTGCTCGGTCCCCCGCGTTGGACATTGATAATGATGATCGGGATTTCCGCCATCGAGGCCCAGCCGATCGCTTCGGTCTTGAGCGAGATCCCGGGCCCGGCGCTGCCGGTGACGGCGAGATAGCCGGAAACCGAAAAACCGAGCGTCATCGAGACGGCGCCCAGTTCGTCCTCCGCCTGGACAAACATGCCGCCGTATTTCGGCAACTCGCTCCGCAGAATTTCCATGACGGACGACCAGGGCGTGATGGGATAACCGGAGCCGTAACGCACTCCCGCGGCGATCAGGCCATAAGCGAGCGCCTGGTTGCCATCCATCGTGATTTGAGCGCGGTCGCCTTCCCTGGGGACGTGCGGCTCAAACTTGTACTGCTTGGTCAGGACGTTGCCGACGGGATACGCGTAGCCGGCGGTGAACGCCATGATGGCGGTGTTGACGATACTCTCGTCTTTGCCGGCAAATTTTTCTTTGATCAACGTCGTCAGCTTCTCGACATCGAGATGAAAAATCTTCGCGATCAGGCCGAGGATGAAAATGTTTTTGCCCTTGTCCTTCGCGGTGCCGCCGAGCGCTTCGACGGTGAGCCCGGTGATCGGCACACCTACATACACGAAACGTTTGTCGTCGAGGTCGGGCTCGACGTTATCGGAATCGTAGAGAAGGACGCCACCGTCTTTCAAAAAACCGATGTGGTCCTGGTAACTGTGTTGATAGAACGCGACGAGAAAATCGGCTTCGTCGCCGGCGGAAAGGACTTCGCCGGTGCCCATGCGGACCTGGAAAATGGACGGTCCGCCGGAGATCGTGGCCGGGATTGTCATGTAGGTCATGACTTCCTGTGCGCTGCGACCGGCGAGCCGTGCGAGAAAAGCGCCGGCGCTCTGGATGCCGTCCTGCGAATTTCCGGCGAGCCGGATGACGGCGTCGTTGATGTTCTCCGGGCGAAGATCAGCGCGCTCCGATGCCGGAGTGGCGGATGGAGCAGCGGAAGATGCGCGGAGCGCGGTGGGATCTTCCTTGCTGTTGGGCGCGTCGGTCTCGGATGTGGTGGACGTGTCGTTCACGGGATAAACACACTAACTAAAGTGGGCCGCGATGCCAGTGGGGAATGACGAATGCAGAATGACCAATGACGAATTTCCCCTGTAGCGGCAGGCGTGTCGCCCGCAATCCCCAAGTCCTGCGGCCGACACGGCCGCCACTACAGGTTTCGCGTGGGAGCGCTGGCGAAGCGGAGAAAGGTAGTCAGTACGGAATCTTGTCCGGCTTGGCGGCCCATTCGCTGAACAAATCGGCGGCGGCGGGGGAGGGGAGCTGTTGCATCGGCAACGAGCGGGCGGCCAAATCCAGCGGGATCTGTTGGTAAATGAAGTCGTCGTCGAATCCGATCCCGGCGGCGTCCTTGCGGGTAGAGGCGAAGTAAACGCGATCGAGCCGCGCCCAATAGATGGCGGAAAGACACATCGGGCAGGGCTCGCAGCTGGTGTAGAGAACGCAACCGCGCAGGTCGAAGCGTTGCAGGGCGCGGCAGGCGTCGCGGATCGCGACGATTTCGGCATGCGCTGTGGGATCGAGCGTCGGCGTGACTTGATTGGAGCCGCGTCCGACTACCTGGCCGTTCGCGACGACGACAGCGCCAAAGGGGCCGCCGCCGTGGATGCGCATTCCGGAACGAGCGAGGGCGATGGCCTCGTTCATCCAATGCGCGTGTTGCGCGGCTTCGTCTGCGTGATCGGGCATGCTGTTCCTTTTAGTTGGCAATCAACGTGGTCAGTTTCAGATTCACTGCATCGACCAGGCCCTGGTCGGTCAGCTTCAACGCCGGGATCGGGGAGAGGCTCAGGAACGAGAGCGACATGAACGGCGCGTCGAGCGCGCAGCCAAGTTGCGCGGCGGCCGCCTTCAATTCCACCATCTTCGCGATGACAGCTTCGAGAGGTTGATCGGAAACCAGGCCCGCGATTGGCAAGGGCAACGCCACTTCGATTTTGCCGTCGGCGATGGCGACCTGGCCGCCGCGCATCGCTTCGAGCGCTTGAATCGCGGCCACGATATCCGAATCGTTGACGCCGACGACCACGACGTTGTGCGCATCATGCGCCACAGTCGAGCCGAGCGCGCCGCGCTTGAGTCCGAAGCCGCGAACGAATCCCACGCCCACGTTCCCGGTCGCGCGGTGACGTTCGACGACCACGAGCTTGAGGATGTCGCGCTCGATGTCGGAAACAATTTGTCCGTCGGTAATTTTGGGCGTCTCGAGAACTTCCCTCGTGACGATCTGATGTGGGACGATCTGGATCACCCTGATCTTCTTCGCGTCGTTAGCACGCACCTCGAAATCTTCCGGCGCGCGATAGCTCAGATTCATCGTGCTCCGCGGCTGTTCCGTGACCGGGCTCTTTTCTCGAAGGTATTTCCCGTTCTCCGCCACCAGCGCGCCTTTCTTGTAGACGCGTTTGATCTGAAATTTCCTCAAGTCGTCGAAGACGATGAAGTCCGCCCAGTAGCGCGGCGCGATGGCTCCATGGTTTTTGAGGCGATAGTAACGCGCGGTGTTGATCGTCCCCATCTGAATTGCTGTCGTCGGTGCCACGCCGTGAGCGATCGCTTTCCGGATCGAATGATCGATGTGCCCTTCATCGACCAAGTCGCCCGGCAGTTTGTCGTCCGTCGCGAACGAGCAGTTGGCCGAATTCTCCGGGGTCACCAGCGCGATAATGTCTTCAAGGTTCCGTTCCGTGCTGCCCTCGCGCACGAGCAGATGCAATCCGAGCCGCAGCTTTTCGCGTGCTTCCTCCAGCTCCGTGCTCTCGTGATCGGAGCGCACCCCGGCTAGTGCGTAGGCGTTCAGGTTTTTCCCGCGCAGGCCAGGGGCGTGTCCATCGATCACTTTGCCGCGGCCCGCCTCGATTTTCGCCAGCTCGCTTTCGTGACCGAGAAAGACGCCGGGATAATTCATCAATTCGGCGACACCGGCGACACGTTCATCGGCGATCATCAGCGCGAGATCGTCGGCGGTGAGGCGCGCGCCGGCGGTTTCGAGATGAGTTGCAGGAACGCAGGAAGGCAGCATGATGAAGAAATCAATCGGCAGATTCTTGCTCGACTCGAGGACGTAACGGATGCCGTCCATCCCCAGGACGTTCGCGTATTCGTGCGGATCGATGACCATCGCGCCGGTGCCATGCGGAACAAC
>JBEEHI010000033.1:0-7592 GCA_041167305.1 Verrucomicrobiota bacterium | reverse complement strand
TATCCGGAAGGCGATCGCATCGTCATCCTCACCGAGACCGATTCGAACCAGCCGCAGATTTCCGTGGCTTACCCGGATTACGTCGATTGGAAACGCGACAACACCGTTTTCGAAAACATCGCCGTCTCCCGGCGCGAATCTTTTAACCTGAGCGGATTACCCGGGCGTCCTCCGGAACAGGTTCAGGGCGGTCTGGTGACCGGAAATTTTTTCAAAGTCATCGGGCTCAATCCGCAGCTCGGCCGAATTTTCACCGAGGAAGAAGATCGCGTGGGCGGCCCGCCGGTCTGCGTGATCAGCGACAAGCTTTGGCAGCGCGTTTTTGCGCGTGACCCGAACGTGCTCGGCAAGACCATCAACTTCGGCAACCAGCCTTACACCATCCTCGGAGTCATGCCGCCGCAGATGTTCTCGCCGCGGACGTCGGAAGTCTGGTTTCCGCTCACGCGCCGGACCGGCGACGCGATGTGGCAATCACGCGACAATCATCCCGGGTTGTTCGGCTGGGGACGCCTGAAAGAAGGCGTGACGATAGAGAAAGCGCTCGCCGAGATGAAGGAAATCCAGGCGCGTCTCGCGAATCAATATCCGAAATCCAATACCGGAGTCAGCGCAACGGCGGTGCCGCTCCTGGAGAATCAGGTGGGCGATTATCGCGATAGTCTCAAGCTCCTGTTGGGTGCGGTTGGACTCGTCCTGTTGATTGCCTGCGCGAATCTCGCCAATCTCCTCGCGGCCCGCGGCGCGGCCCGGGCGCGAGAATTCGCGGTGCGCGCCGCGGTGGGGGCATCACGCTGGCAAATCATTCGCCAGCTTTTGATGGAGAGTCTTGTCCTGGCGCTGTTCGGCGGTTTGCTCGGTCTTTGTCTGGCCGCGTGGGGCCGCGACGTGCTGGTCGCGCTCGCGCCGCCCGGCGTCCCGCGCTTCCAAAACGTAGCGCTGAGCGGCTGGGTTCTTGTGTTCAGCCTGGCTCTCTCGTTCGTCACCAGCGTTCTGTTCGGTCTCTGGCCCGCGTGGCATACATCGCGAGCCGATATTCAGCTCGCCTTGAAATCCGGCGGGACCGGCAGCTCGGAAACGCCGGGCGCTCGCCGGTCGCGGGACCTGCTCGTGATCGTGGAAGTAGCCCTCACGCTCGTGCTCTTGAGCACGGCTGGTTTGGTCATGAAGAGTTTCGCGAACGCCCGTAATCTCGGGCTCGGCTTCGATCCTCATCTCCTCCTCTCCGCGCGAGTGGATTTGCCTGAGCCGAGTTATTCCGATGCAAAGAAGCTCCTGAGTTTTAATGAAGCGCTGATGCAGAAATTGTCCGCGCTGCCGGGGGTGCAGAATGCCGCGCTCGCCGCGAATCCACCCCTCATGACCGGCTGGCAAACTTCGTTCCTGCCGGAAGGCATGATGGAACCGGAGCCGGGCAAGTTTCCATCGGTGGAGATGGCGGTGGTGACCGACGGTTATTTCCAGACAATCAAAACGCCGCTGCTTCGCGGCCGTGTCTTCGATACGCGCGACACGAAAGAGGCGCCACCGGTCATCATCATCGATCAACTCCTGGCGGAAAAATATTTCCCGGGCGAGGACGCGGTCGGCAAGCGGATCGGGATGTATGTCGGCGGTGAAAACGACCAGCGAGTTTATCGCACCGTGGTTGGGGTGGTGCCGCACCTGAAGGTTTACGGCTTCGAGGAAACGACCGTGCTTCCGCAGACTTATCTGCCGATGAGGCAACAGCCGCAGACCGGGCTGGTGGTTCTGTTGCGCACGACGCTTTCACCGAAATCGCTCGAGAAACCGGTGCGCGATATCGTGGCGTCGCTCGATCCGGCGCAACCCGCGTTCGAGTTCAAGACGATGCAGGAACGCGTGGAGGAAACGTGGGCGACGCCGCGCCTGATGAGTTTCCTGCTGGTCTGTTTCGCGGCGCTGGCATTGACGCTCGCAGTCGTCGGCCTTTACGGCGTGATGGCCTTCAACGGTTTGCGGCGGATGCGCGAGATCGGCGTTCGCCTCGCGCTGGGCGCGATGCCCGCACAGATCCGGATGATGATGCTCGGCCAGGGAATGCGGCTGCTCGGCGCCGGTTTAGTTCTCGGGTTTGTTGGCGCAGTCGTGCTCTCGCGCCTTGTTCGCAGTCTGCTTTACGGCGTGAGCGCAAACGATCCGCTGATCTATGCGGTCGTTACGCTGGTCCTGATCTGCGCCGCGCTGATCGCCTGCTGGTTGCCCGCGCGTCGGGCCTCGCGCGTCAACCCGATGATTACTCTGCGCGCCGAATGAACAAAAACAGTGATCAGTGACGAGTGATAAGTGATCAGCAAACAACCTGACCTCTAGCCCATGAACACACTTCGCTACGCCGTTCGCCAACTCCGCAAGTCGCCAGGATTCACTTTCGTCGCTGTGCTGACGCTCGCGCTCGGCATCGGCGCGAACACCGCGATCTTCACGGTTGTCAACGCCGTCCTGCTCCAGCCCCTGCCGTATCCGGATGCCGATCGGCTGGTCATGGTGCAGTCGCGGAATTTCCAGCAGAACCTGACGGGACAAGCATTCGCTCCCGCCGGCTTCCGTGACGTCGAAAAGCAAGTCACCTCGTTCGAGAGTATCGCAGCCAACCGCTACAACTACGATAACCTGACTGCCGTCGACAAACCGACTTCGCTCACCGGCTGCCTGGTCACGCAGGATTACTTCAAAGTGCTGGGCGAAAAGGCGCTTATCGGCCGCACTTTTACGAACGAGGATGCGACCGCGAACGCGAAGCCGACGGTCGTGCTAAGTTACGATCTCTGGCAAAAGCAATTTGGTGGGCGCGAGATTGTCGGCCAGAACATCACGCTCAACGATGTGCCGACGGAAGTCATCGGCGTGATGCCGCGGACGTTCAAAGATCCTTTCAACATTCCTTCCCTGTGGCGTGTTTTTCCGAATGAAGGCGGCGAGAATTTTGTCGCAAATGCGCGGTTCTGGGGCGTCATTGCCCGCATCAAACCCGGCGTGTCTGCGTCGACTGTTCAGGCGGAGCTAAGCACGATTGCGGCTCGGCTCGTCCAGAGTGACGCGAAGTTCTACAGCGGCTGGGATTTCACCACCAAGTCGTTGCGTGATTTGGTGGTGGGCAATTACCGCGATGGTTTGCTCCTCGTGGTCGGGGCGGCGTTGCTGGTGCTGCTGATCACGTGCGCGAATGTCGCTGGCCTCCAATTCGTCCGCGCTTCGACGCGACAGCGGGAAATCGCGATTCGTCTCGCCTTGGGCGCGAGCCGTTCCGCGATCGCGCGCAGCCATCTGGTTGAATCGCTCCTGCTGGTCACGGTTGGTGGAATCGGCGGCGTCCTGATCGGCAGTTGGGGTTTGGATTTACTCCTGGCGAGTTTCGCTGACGGCTGGATTCCGCGGAGTGATGAGATCAGGTTGAACATCACGGTTTTGGCGGTGACCGGCGTGACCGCACTCGTCACCGGAATTGTTTTCGGCCTGTTCCCCGCGTGGCATGCTACGCGAGTCGACGCGATCGATTCCTTGCGTGACGGCAGCAAAGGCTCGTCGGGTTTGCAATCGGTTCGGCTCCGCGGCGCGCTCGTCATTGGCCAGATCGCGCTCACCATGGTGCTGCTCGTTTGCGCCGGACTTGTCTGGAAAAGTTTCGCGGCGATCACGGGGGTGAATCCCGGCATTCAGATCGACAACACGCTGAGCATGGTGCTCACCCTTTCCCCGACGCGCTACGATACCGGACCGAAGCGGACCGATTACTACCGGCAGGTCCTGGAGCGGATCGGTGCGGTGCCTGGTGTGGAATCCGCCGCGTTTACCGAGACGATGCCATTCACGTGGGGAATTCCCGCGATGTTTTCGCTCTACGGCGTGCCGGATGACACGGCGAAACTGCCGCCCGCCTACTACGATTCCGTGAGCCCCTCGTATTTCGCGACCATGCACATTCCTCTCCTGGCGGGTCGGACCTTTGCGGAGACCGACAACGACAAAGCGCCTCCCGTTATTGTGTTGAGCCAATCGGCAGCGAGGAAATTTTTCCCGACCGAAGATCCGATTGGGAAACGACTGATGCTGCCGCCAAGCCGGCAACAGCCGAACCCGACCTCGCTCGAAGTGGTGGGCATTGTCGGCGACGTTCCGCGCGACGGTCTCAACGCGGTCACGCCGTTTCAGGTTTATGCGAGCCTGAATCAGCGCGCCTGGCCGTTCGCCACCCTGCTCGTCCGGTCGCCACTGCCGGTCGAATCGCTTTCGAAAACGATTCAGCGCGCGATCTGGGAATTTAATCCCGAGCAGACGATCTCGAACGTATTGCCGGTGCGAACGCTGGTGAAACAAACGCTGACCCAGCCGCAACTTTACCTGACGCTCTTCAGTCTTTTTGCGCTGCTGGCGCTGTTGCTCGCGGCGATCGGTCTCTACGGGCTCATCGCTTATAGCGTCGCGCAACGGACGCGCGAATTCGGCATTCGCTACGCGCTCGGCGCGCAGGTCGGTGATGTTCTGCGCCTCGTCATTGGGCAGGGCGCGCGGCTCACCGCGTTCGGTCTCGCGCTCGGCGTGCTCGCCGCGGCCGGCGTGGCGCGCCTGATGGAGACGCTTCTTTTCCGCACGACCGCTTACGATCCGCTGGTGTTCGGCGGCGTTGTGTTTGTGCTGGCCGCGATCGGTCTGCTCGCGGCGCTGTTGCCGGCGCTCCGCGCGACGAAGGCCGATCCCGTTGCCGCTCTCCGGGCTGAATGAAAATGGAATCGCTGCCGAGCCATAATTGCAGGGCGTCTGTGTCAGACGCCATCAAGGCGTTTCACAGAAACGCCCTACAAACAGAAACGCCATGAACAATCTCCGCTACGCCTTTCGCCAGCTCCGCAAAGCCCCGGCTTTCACGTTCACCGCGCTGGCTACGATCGCGATCTGTCTCGGCGCGAACCTCGCGATTTTCGCGGTGATCAATTCGATCCTGCTTCGGCCATTGCCGTTTCCCGAGTCCGATCGACTCGTGACAATTTACAACACCTATCCGAAAGCCGGCGTCGAGAACGACGGTGCCTCGATCACCAATTACTACGAGCGCCGCGGCAACATCCCGGCCTTGTCGAGTCTTTCCATTTATATGGAACGCAGCGAAGTCGTCGGCGAGCCGGGCTCGACCGAGCAGATGGGTGTCATCCGTATCTCGCCGGATTTCTTTGCGACGCTCGGCGTAAAGCCTGCGCTCGGCCGCAGCTTCACCGAGGAAGAATCGATTCAGCAGAGAAACGTCGCTATCCTGACCGACGCCTTCTGGCGGGAGCGTTTTAATTCAGATCCAAACGTTCTGGGCCGCCAAACCCGGATTAACGGCATCCCCAGAGAGATCGTTGGCGTTCTGCCGCCCGGTTTTCGCTTTCTTTCGTCCGAGGCGCGGCTCTTTGTCTCAATGAAGTCCAACGAGGAACAACGTGGACCCAAAGCGCGCCATTCCGGCGGTGGCGCCACCCGCATGATCGCGCGTTTAAAACCGGGCGCGACGATCGCGGAAGCACAAGCGCAGATCGACGCACACAATACCGAGGTAGAAAAGGACAACCCGGAAGCGAAGATGATGGCGGAGGCGGGATTCCGTTCGCCGGTGCTCTCACTTCACGCGGATCACGTTCGCTCCATCCGTCCGACACTTTTGTTGATGCAGGCCGGTGTGTTTTTCCTCCTGCTCATCGGCGCGGTCAATCTCGTGAACCTGCTTCTGATCCGCGCGAGCGGACGTGCGAAAGAAATGGCGATCCGCCAATCGATGGGGGCCAGCCGACGGCAGATCGTGGGGCAGGTCATGGTTGAGACCGTCGCATTGACCGCAAGCGGGGGATTGCTCGGACTCGTTGCCGGAGCGTGGGGAACGCGGTTACTCGAAATTCTCGGCGCGAACCGTTTGCCACTCGGCGCGCAGATCGTGTTCGATGGCCGGCTCGCGTCAATCGGCCTCGTGGGCGCAGTTGTTCTCGGAGTCTTGATCGCGGTCCCAATCGCCTGGTTCAACCTGAGCAGCCATTTGGCGAATGCGCTCCAATCGGAATCGCGTAGCGGCACGGTCAGTCGCGCGGCACAACGTCTCCGCCATGGCTTCATCGTCGCGCAAATCGCGCTCGCGTTCATTCTCCTGGCCGGCGCTGCCTTGCTCGGGCTGAGCCTGAAAAAAGTCATGGCGGTCTCTCCGGGCTTCCAGTCCGATCACCTGCTCACCGCCGAGTTAACGGTCCCATGGCAAAGCGATCCGAATCGCCATGTTGAGATGGGCGATCGCCTGCTGGAATTGATCCGCCAGCAGCCTGGTGTGACCGCTGCCGGAATCATCACGAACATGCCGCTGACGGGCGATAACGGCAAAACGGCCGCCGCGCCGAAGGGCTATGTGCCGCCGACGGGCCAGTCGTTGCAGGGTCATTACTCCTATGCCGTCACCGGCGATTACTTCACCGCGCTCGGCATTCCGTTGCGCGAAGGACGGTTTCTGACCTCCGAGGATTCGCACCGGCCGGAACGAGTCTGTGTCGTTGATGAAGATTTTGCGCGCCATTATTGGCCCCGCGATTCCGGGAGCAGCGCGCTCGGTCAATTGATCGCGCTGGGCGACGAATCCGAGGACGCGAAGCTCTTCAGAATTGTCGGCGTGGTCGCGTCCGTGAAACAAACAGAGCTCACCGAGCCGCCGGGGCAGGGCGCCGTTTACCTGCCGTTCGCTCATCGGGAGAACTCTTATTATTTCCTGGTCACGCGCACCAGCCAGCGTCCTGAAGCATTCGGCGGGACGCTCCGCAAACTGGTCCGCGCGGCTGATCCGGATTTGGCGATCGACAACATCCGCTCGATGGAGACGCGCGTCTCTGACAGTCTCACCGCGCGGCGGTCGCCCGCGCTACTGGCGGGAATCTTTGCCGGTGTGGCTCTCCTCCTGGCTGCGATCGGGACCTACGGAGTTTTGGGTTATGCGGTCACCCAGCGCAATCGCGAGATTGGGATACGGATGGCCGTGGGCGCGCAACGGCATCAAATCGCCGCCCAGTTCCTCTCGTTAGGCCTGCGCCTGCTCATCGGTGGAACTGCTCTTGGCTTGATTGGCGCATGGTGGGCGGGGCGAGCGATGCAAAGCGTCCTCTTCGGCGTCCCCTCGTTACCTTTTGCAGCCCTTGGCGGCACCGCGCTGGTCATGACCGCCGTGACGTTGATGGCGTGCCTGCTCCCGGCGCGCCGCGCCGCCACGGTCGATCCAGTGGTCGCACTTCGCGCTGAGTGAACACCATGATCACGCGTCGCGAATTTACCAAATCCTTGAGTGGTGCCGCAGCTCTCGTAACCCTGAGCCCAGTCCTCGGCTGGGCGGCCGACGAGCCCAAAGTTTCCGCTGACGCCGCGAAAATTTACCGCGATTCCTTCATCCTCGATTGTAACGCTCTTGCCGGAATCGGAGGATTGTTGGGCCAGTCAAATCAGGACGAGATCACGAAGCTGATCCGCGAGTCGGGCGTGACTGCTCTCAAATCCACGCTGGGTGGCGCGATTGGAAATTTCGAGGCGGCGGTGGAGGACATTGCCTACGCCCAGCAGTTGATGGAGAA
>JBEEHI010000032.1:0-2949 GCA_041167305.1 Verrucomicrobiota bacterium | reverse complement strand
ATCAACACCATCAAGGTCGAGCGCGGCAAACTGCGCGGGTTCAATACCGACGGCAAAGGATTCTCGCGCGCGATCCGCGAGGAATTCTCCGTCGATCTTCGTGACCTGCGAGTTCTGGTGTTGGGCGCCGGCGGCGCCGCCCGCGCGATTGCGCTGGAGTGCGCGAAAGAAAACTGCGAGCGGCTCGTGATCGCGAATCGTGATCCGGAAAAGGCAAACCAGCTGGTGGAATCGCTCCGCGTTTTTTTTGCAGGACCGCGAGTTTTGGGACCGGTACCCCGCTTGCAGGCGATCGCCTCGGACGAGGCGGCGTTGCGGTTCCAAATTGCCAATACCGATCTCGTCGTGAACGCGACCCCGCTCGGATTGGACCACGGCGATGCCGCGCCCATCCCGGCGCGATTACTCGTTCCGCACCTGATGGTTTACGACACGGTCTATGCGAGCGGCCCGACCACGTTCGTCTCCGGTGCGATCGAAGCCGGTGCGCGGGCCGCGAACGGCTTGTCGATGCTGCTTCATCAAGGCGCGCTCGCCTTCGAGATCTGGTTCGACCGCGCTGCGCCGATCGACGCCATGCGAAAAGCGCTTCTGTAGCCGCGTCGCCCTGCGAGCCGAGGGTGCGCATGTTCCCCCAAAAAACTCGTGACACGGATTGGGGATTTCGCATAGAAAAGCTCTCTACCCCGGGATGTCCCCAACTACCCCAAATAGAACCTGTCATCGCAGCGCACGGCGCGTCTGTAGAAAACTCCTTTTGCAAACGTGCGCACCGATTGATTCCAATTAGAAAGACGGCTTATGCCAGACACACAAACAAACACCGATGCTCTTTTCCGCAGCAAGCTCGCGAGGACGATGACCACGGGGGCGATATGGTTTCTTGTTGCCGTCGCGATGGTGACTCTCATTGGCGCCGCAATTTACAGTCTCACGGAGAAGCCGAATGCATCAGCCCAGGAAGCAAAAGACCGCGCCACGTTTTTCTTCGACATAGCCAAGTACATCCTGGCGACGATTTTGCCTGTCGTCGCCGGCTGGGTCGGGACCGTCCTTGCCTTTTACTATGGCAAAGAGAACTTCGAAGCAGGGACGAAAAGCGTCACGACGGCCGCACAAGCGCTAACCTCGAAAGACAAGCTGGCCGCCACAGTGGTCGGAACGTTAGGGAAGGCACGGTCAGAATTCACGGCATTGGTGCTTCCCGACGAAACCCAGGCGAAAGCTACTAAACTCGACATAATCAAGAGTGGGTTTCAGGACAAGACTGTGCCGACGAAACTCTACGAGCGCCTTCCTATTTTGCTTGCCGGCGACCTTCCATTCATGGTGCTGCACAGAAGCACGCTCAACGGCTTCCTTGTCGAAGTCCCAGCGGGTAAATTGCCTCAAGACTTCACGCTTCAAGAGTTGATCGATACGGTGAAATATTCGCCGCAGCAGAGTTTCGTCGCCGTAGCGATGAACGCCACCGCTGACCAGGCCAAGACCGAAATGGAAAAGATTTCCAATTGCAGTGATGTTTTTGTCACGACTGACGGCAAGCCGACGAGCGCGGTCACGCGCTGGATCACCAACGTTGACTTGCTCAAAGCAGCGGAGGTGTGAACCGCCGCTGCGCGGCGAATCGAAGTACCGGCTACTATTTAGTTTCTTCCGCCATTTCGCGGCCGCGTTTTGCCGCGGCTTCCACGGCCGCAATCAAGCCATCCGATGTGTTCAGTTCGCGCATCGCGGATAATCCTGCCGCTGTCGTCCCGCCCGGAGTGACTACCATTTTTCGCAACTCTTCCGGCGAAAGTTTAGTCTCGCTCGCCAGTTGGGCGGCACCGAGAACAGTTTGGGTGGCCAGGGTCAACGCCACATCCCAGGCGAGTCCCATCTTTTCTCCGCCGCGCGCCAGGGATTCGATCACGGTGTAAACGAACGCCGGGCCGCTTCCGGCCAGGGCGGTCACGGCGTCGATTTGGTCTTCGGTCACTTCGACGACGGCGCCGATGGTGCTGAAAAGTTCGCGGGCAATTGAGAGCTCGTTGTTGGTGGTCCGTCCGCCTCTTGCGAGCGCGGTCGCGGCCCGGCAAACCGTCGACGGTGTATTCGTCATGGCGCGCATGAAATGCGCGGCGGCGACTTTCTCCATGCTTTGGAGGCGAACGCCTGCCGCCAGGGAAATGACGAGTTTCCGTTCCAGCGCGGGCGCGATTTCGCCAAGCAACGGCAGCAGCACGCCCGGCTTGACCCCGACTAAAATGATTTCCGCTTTCTCCGCGACCTCAGCGTTCTCGGCGGTTCCAATAATCCCGAGATCGTCTTCCAGCGTTCGCCGCGTTGGCTCATGCGGCTCGCTGACCAGGATCGTGGACGGCGCGCAGTATTTCGCCCGCATCAATCCGCGAATCACAGAGCCCGCGAGCTTGCCGCCGCCAATGAAACCGAGGCGCATCGCTTCGGGTGAGGTCTGAGTATCCATCTTGGTTGCCGTACATTAGCCGATGGTAGGCGCCGGTGTAAATTTCGGTGTCGATTTTTGGGAAGGAAATTCCGGGCAAGCTTTTCATCCCAGGCTAAGAAGTGACGAGTGACATGTGGCGAGCGGGGACTCTTCCTCTCGTCACTTGTCACTTGTCACTTGTCACTTTCCCCGTTTCACTTCTGCGCGATGCCGCGACCTAGTCTCCAGCTCACCCTCCACCTCCTGTTGATGCTGGTGGTCCTGCTGCTGGGTGTTCTTTTTCTCCGGGAGCCGCGCCTGGAACGTCACGAGGAATTGTTCCTTCGCTGGCTCTTGAAGAATTCCGATCCGCACGGACCGCCGGCGTCGCTCACCGTAGTCGAAATCGAGGCTGCGAAAGAAGGGGATGAGAACTCGCCCCACTCCGGCGCCAACGTCGTTTCGCCGATGGAGTTCGCGTTGTTCCTGCAGTCCGCTCTGAAATTTCAGCCGACGGT
>JBEEHI010000031.1:0-6211 GCA_041167305.1 Verrucomicrobiota bacterium | reverse complement strand
GCCGCGTGCGCGGCTCGGCTGTCTTCTTCAGCGCAGTAATCGCCCAAACGATGGTGATCGTTCTCTTCTTCACCACAAACATTGGTTATCTTTGGTACAACGTGATCGGCTGCGTCGCCGTCGTCCTTTTCGCCTGGCTGTTGGAGTCGGCCGTGTTCGGCAAGCGTGAGCCGGCCGCGGCCTCTGGGTCATGAGCGAGCCGATCATTTGTTTTGGGCAACAGCCGTGCGGCTTTTTCCCGAAACGCTTTCTCTGGGCCAAGATCGTCACCGCTCGCCGGCTGCAACGCGAGATCGGCGGCGAAATCGTTTTCTTCTTTCACGACAGCGACCACGATTCGCGGGAAACGACGACCGTCTTGCGGGAACGGCGCGCCGCCCGCGAGCACTCATTCAATTTCGAGTTCGCGAACAAGATCCAGAAACAGTTTTCGCCGCTCTACGCGAAGCGGCTCCAACCTGATTGGCAGGCAAAGATCGCGCGACAGTTGCCGAACTACGTCGAAGCCGGCCTCGTTGAGAAATTCAAATCAATCACGGCGACGAGCGCGGCAGATTTTTGTCGAGAGATGTATGCACAGATGGGCCTGCTCGATGACATTCGCGTCAAGCGGTCGAGCGAACCGGAATTTCGAAAACGCGCGGCGGCGATCGACGATTACTTCGTGGATGTCGAGTGGGAAGGCGAACTGGTTCGAGCGCGACACCGCGATGGCAAACTACTTCTGCACAAAGGCGGCCAGAACTACATCGAACTTCCGCGGCAAACTTTCGACGCAACCAAAGTCAGTCCGACGCGCGACACGCGGCTGCGCTGGATGCAATCAGTGATTCATTGCACCCACTACGTCGCCGGCGCCGGTGAACGCGAGTACTTGAATGAAGCGGACGCGCCCGGCATCAATTTCATCCAGCGCGACGAGATTTCTGATTCCGGTCTCGCGTATATTGGGGAAAGATGAATTCCAGAGATTCGGGCAATGGCTTTTTCCGTTGGTAAACGGAAATCTCTTGCGTCGACTGAAAATCTGATCACACTCCGCGATCACTATGCGAAACCTCCTAGCACTTCTTGTCATTGTCATTGCCACTGCCGTCCAAAGTTCCGCAGCCCCGCCGCCGGCTTCCGTCCGGACGGTCCAGCAAATCCCCAACTT
Organism: Verrucomicrobiota bacterium; assembly: GCA_041167305.1. Lineage (GTDB taxonomy): Bacteria > Verrucomicrobiota > Verrucomicrobiia > Chthoniobacterales > UBA10450 > AV80. The sequence goes on along the minus strand of JBEEHI010000031.1, from coordinate 5,055 downwards.
TCCGCTCCAGGCATTGCGCTCGGGGGTGGGGCGTAAATTGTATTCATCTCTCGCCATTTCACCCGTCTCCGCCTGGGTGACGGCGCGCGCTGCGGTGGTGAACGGTCACTCGATGGGCGCCCAAATCATCCACTCCGAAGGCAATGGAGTTTATGATAAAATGCTCTTGGAAATGGCGAACAGCTATTCCGTCACCGGCCAGAACACAACCGAAAGCAGACTTGCGCATGACTATCTAAACGTCCATCTCCTCATTTATGAGGTTAAGGATGGGAAAATGGCGGTCTGTTTCTCGCACAACGACGACGCCCGCTATAACGGACTCGCACAGGTAGGGACGGCATGGGTAGGAATCCTCCAAGGTGGAAAATGGGTGACGATTAGTGGCAAGTACCCTAGCAAGTGGGGCGGTCGCCACGGGAGTGAGTAACTTGTCCCCAAGACATTCCGGAACAGAGATTGTTCACCGCGCCGATCCAGCTGGTTGATCGTCAGGTCACCGGGATCGCGGGCGAGGGAAGCGCAGGTTGCTAATTTCCAGCTCGCACCGGGCGAGCATCTTGCCTGTTGTTTCGCATTCCAACAGCAGGCAAGATGCCTTCGCGCCTCACAGCCAAGATGGCTGTGCTCCAAATATCCGACGCCGTTTCAAAAGTGCCGCCGCCGCTCAAGATTGGGATCACCTGTTTTCCGTTGATAGGGGGCAGTGGAATTCTCGCGACCGCGCTTGGAACTGAGCTGGCGGCGCTTGGGCACGAGATCCATTTCTTCAGTCACGCCAAGCCGGTCCGTCTCGATCTCTTCCGGCCGCGCATCCATTTTCACCAGGTCGACGTCGGACACGCGACGGTGTTCCCGTGCCCGGACTACACGTTACCGCTGGCGGTGAAGATGGCGGAGGTGGGGCAGTCGCAACGTCTCGACCTCTTTCACGTCCATTACGCCGTGCCGCACGCGACCGCTGCATTTCTCGCCACGGAAATGATCGGTGCCAGCGCGCCAAAAGTCGTGACGACCTTGCACGGGACCGACACCACACTGCTCGGCCCGAACCCGCAATACCGCGCCGCGATCGAGCATGCGCTCATTCACTCCGATGCCGTCACCACCGTTTCCGAGAGTCTGCGCCGGCAAACCGAAGAAACCTTTCGGCTCCGCGATGCAATCCACGTCATTCCGAATTTCTTCACGCCGAATCCCTCCACGAAGAGCCGGGAAGAAGTGCGGCGCGAACTCGGGATTAGCGATCGCGAATTTCTGGTTGCCCACATGTCGAATCTCCGGCCGACGAAACGCATCGACTTGCTCCTTCGCGTTGTGGCCGCGGCCGCGCATCGCGATCCCATCCGCCTCCTTATCCTGGCCGGCGCTTCGTTCGCTCCGTTCCAGCCGCTCGTGGACGAACTCGGATTGCGCGAGAACGTGGTCGTCAAGGAAGACGCCGCTGTCGTCGAAGATTTTCTCCCCGCCTCCGATGCCGGTCTCTACACCTCCGAGAACGAAAGCTTCGGCCTCAGCATTCTCGAGACAATGTTCTTCGGAAAGCCGGTCGTGGCTTTTCGTATCGGCGGGATTCCGGAAGTGGTGGGTGACGCGGGTTCCCTGCACGAGTTTGGCGATATTGATACGATGGCTGCGGCGCTGGATGCGTTTATTGATTCGCCGGCTGCCGCCAAGGAGCTGGGAGATCGCGGCCGTGAACGAGCGGAGAAGCTGTTCACCGCCGCTCGCGTCGTGCCCCAATACGAAGAGCTGTATCGCCGCGTAATCGGTCGTTAGGCCAGCGAGGCCTCCACCGCCGCGGGCAATATCTCGGCGACGTCTGCCTCGATCCGGAGCGTGACGGATGGATCGTTGTCGTGGTCCGTCGCGCCGCGATTGATGATGACGTACGGCACGCCGCGTTGCGCCGCCAGGAGCGGAAACGAAGCCGCCGGATAGACGGATAACGTCGAACCGAGCGCGACGACCAAGTCGGCCTGCGCCGCGGCCTCCTGCGCCCGTTCGAGGACTTGTGGATCGAGGCTTTGCCCGAAACTGATTGTCGCCGGCTTCAGGAATCCGCCGCAATTGCAGAGCGGCGGTTGGCGATTCACCCGAAAGAATTCGAAATGCGATTCGGGATCGCCGCGCCATTTACAGCTCTGGCATTCGACCAGCAAATTCGTGCCGTGCAATTCCACCAATCGCCCGGCGCTCGTCCCGGCGAGAGCGTGCAAGCCGTCGATGTTTTGGGTAACGACCGAGAGCACTTTCCCGGCGCGCTCCAGCCGGACGATGGCATCGTGGACTGCATTCGGCCGCGCGGCGCGAAATCCGTCCCAGCCCTCCAGCTTGTAGTCCCAATGTTCGATCCGCGCCGCTTCCGACGTCATGAAGTCCTGGAAATAAACCGGCTTGCGCCGCGTCCACACGCCTTGCGGTCCGCGGAAATCCGGAATGCCGCTGCCCGTGGAGATTCCCGCGCCGGTGAAGATCAGGGTCCGCCGCGAATCCCGGAGATAACCAGCGAGGCGGTCCGTGGAAGTGACTGAGGATTTCACCGACGAGACCGCGCGGCGTCAACGCAGGCTGTCGATCAGAGCGCGGCTGTTGGCGATGGCGCTTTCGTCGGGATTCGGGCTCTCCTTGAGAAGCGCGATCGATTTCTCGGCTGCGGCGGTCGCCTCCTTTTTGTCCCCCAGTTTGGCGAGGATTTGCGCCTTCTTGTATTGCATGAAGTAAGCCTTCGAATTTTTTTCAATGGCCTGGTCGACCCACTTCAGGGCCTGGGGCAGATCTTTGTTTTGATCAAAGTAGAAGCTGGCCGCGTTGTAGAAAAAATTAGCGTCCTGCGATTGACCGCTCTTTACCGTTTTCTCGATTCCCTGCATTACCTTCTCCACGTCGCCCGTGGTCAGCTTGACCGGCACGCGCATCTTGTCCCATTCCAGATAGAACGTCGCGGAATTCGCGCGCAAATCTTCGAACCCGATCGTGAAGGTCTCTGCCGGCGCGGCCAGGACGAGCATCGGCTTTGCGGTGACGCGCGCCGCTTCATCCTCCGGCTTGTGATCGGCCAGGGCCTGCGCCTTTAGATTTTTCGAGAGAACCAGCGTCCATTGGTCGGCTCCCGGAATCGTGTAGAGCACATATTCTCCGGCCGGGACTTCCTTGTCGCCGAACTTGATGGCGCCGCTCGTTTTGATTTTCGTCGGTTGATTCGCGCCGGTCCGCCACGGTTTGTCGAACGGAACCAGCCCGCCAAAAATGGCCCGGCCGTTTTTGTTCGGGCGCGAGTAATCCACCTCGATGTCGGTCAGCCCGACGCGCTGCTTGAGAACCGCGTGTTGACTGGCCTGCGGAAATTCCACCTTTTCTTCCGCTCCGAACGATCGGAACGATAGCAACACGGCCGAGAGAGACAGGGCGAATAGAATCTTAGGACGAGACATTTGAAACATAATGGAACTCCAAAGGTGAATGGAACCAACCGCCGGAAGCTGAATGGAAGCTACAATGAGGTAGAACCGAGACGAAGCGTTTATCAGGGAAACTTTATCTTCTCGATCCCGGCCGCTTCGAGCGCCGTATTCAAAGCCGCGACTTCGGCGGGAATCGCGTGCCAGCGTTCGGTCGCGGTCTTCGCATCGCGCTGCACGGCGAGCGCCGCCCCTTCCACCTGCGGCGTCGGGCCCGCATCGGCTTCCTGCAGATCGCCGAACAGCTGTTCCACCTTTGTCAGCACGTCGAAATGGAGTGGTTGTCCCGGTCGCGACGGGGCTGGGTCGCCGAACCCTTCCAGTTTCTTGTGGAGCGCTTCGATCTTCTCGTTGATCGGCTGATCGCCCGCTTTCTCTTTTGCTTTCGTCACCTCCACGACGAGCGCGTCGAAACTCTTCCCGATGGGCAACAGCGACGCCCGCGTTTCGTAAAGCGCTTTTGAGAGATCGAATTGTTTCGCCAAATCCGCGGGCAGGATCTTGAGGCGCGGATCCATCTTCACCGTCAGCGGTTGGGTAAATGTTTTCCCACCCACGGTCAGTACCACGGAATACTCCGCGGGCACGACCCATGGGCCGGTTGGATGCGGCGCGGTCTTCTGGAACACCGCCGTCATCGGATATTCAGGATCAACGTGCTTCAATGGCTCCAAGTGCAGGTCCCAGTAAAATCGATGCAGCCCGGGCGCGGCCGCAAGTGGCCCCGGCGGTTTCACCCAGTAGCGCGGGATTTTCAGCTTTGGGTCCGGTGTCGGAACCGGATCGGTGCTGGAATATTTCCGCAGCCCTTTTCCTTTCGCGTCTTTGATCTCTAGCGTGACCGGTCCTGTCGCATTCGGTCCGAGCCGGTAATCGATCATCGCGCCCTCGGGCGGATTCTCACCCTGCGGTTCGTCCGGCGGCAACGGCGTGTCGGTATTCAAATTCCAGCGGACCCGCCACGCCATTTGCGGCTTGAAGAGAAATGAATCGCCGTCCCCGATCTCCTTTTGTCGCAGCGCCGTGATGTTATCGAGAATCCAGAAGCCGCGGCCGTGCGTCGCGACCGCGACATCGTCGTCTTTGACAATCAGGTCGCGCACCGACGTCGCCGGCATGTTTAAACGGAGCGGGTCCCAACTTTCGCCGTCGTCGAACGACACGTAAACGGCGCGCTCCGTTCCCGCGAAGAGCAGTCCGCGCCGGCGCGGATCTTCGCGCACGGCGTTCACGTTTTCGTTCTCGGGAATGCCGCGCACGATTTCCTTCCACGTCTTCCCACCGTCATTCGTGCGGTAAATGTGCGGACGCAGGTCGTCGAGCCGGATCGTATTCACCGCCGCGTAAGCCGTGTTCGCATCGAAGTGTCCCGCATCCATCAGCGAAATTTTCTGCCACGCGGTGATCGCAGGCGGCGTGACGTCCTTCCAGTTCTTCCCGCCATCCGTCGTGAGATGGATCAAACCGTCATCCGTCCCGGCCCAGATCCGGCTTTTCTCGATGGGCGACGGCGCCACCGTGTAAATCACGCCGCGTTGCCGCGGTTGCGCGCTCGGCTGCGAGCGAAATTTTCCCACGCTCGCCGGAACGTCGA
>JBEEHI010000030.1:0-4320 GCA_041167305.1 Verrucomicrobiota bacterium | reverse complement strand
GCGTTGGCTTGGAGGACAGTAAAAAAAAGTCGCGCGCGCTCTCTTTTTCCTCGTGCGTGAGGTCGAGCGTAATCGCTGGCTTCCCGGCATCGAGGTGCGGAAGGAGCTTGTCGATGACCGCCGCTTCGGCCTTGGCCGTCTTCGAGCCGGCGCGGACTTCTTTCTGGAGGCGATCGTGCCTTTTCTGGAGGGACGCGAGATCGGCCAGGACGAGTTCCGTGTTGATCACTTCGATGTCGCGGACCGGGTCGATGGTGCCGCTGACGTGATGAATGTCGGCGTTCTCGAAACAGCGCACGACCTGGACGATCGCGTTCACTTCGCGGATGTGGCTGAGGAATTGATTGCCAAGCCCTTCGCCCGCGCTCGCGCCTTTGACCAAGCCGGCAATGTCCACGAACTCGATGGCGGCCGGGATGATCTTTTGCGAATGAGAAAGCTTCGAGAGCGTTTCCAGGCGCGGGTCGGGCACGATCACCACGCCGAGATTCGGATCGATCGTGCAGAACGGATAGTTCGCGGCCTGCGCCTTTCGAGTGCGCGTGACGGCATTGAAGAGCGTGGATTTCCCCACGTTCGGCAGTCCAACGATCCCGGCGCTCAACATAGGCGCGGACGGTAAGGCCGGTCAGCGCCAGTCGCAATCGGTCACCGCGAGCGAACTTTGCGGACGAGTTGGGCGAGAGTAATGCCGCGCAGGTGTTTTCTCACGGCCTCTTCGGTGCTCTCGGCGACGCGGCTCATGATGCTCTTCATGTTGCAGCTCACGTGGCATTTCTTTAAGGCTTTCCGCTCGTTGACCGGAATCACCGGGCGTGGTTCCACGGCGTCGTAGATATCCACGAGGGAAATTTCGCGGGGCTTCTTCCGTAGCCGGGCGCCGCCGTGCTTGCCGGTAAAGGTCTCGATGAGCCGGGCGCGGCGGAGGGCGAGGAGCAAACGGCGCACGACGACTGGGTTCGTGTTTACGCTCGCCGCCAGCGTCTGCGAGCCGATGACTTCCCCAGGCGAGAAAGCCAGGGCGGTCATGATGTGAACGGCGAAAGTAAATTGCTGGTTGACCATGTTAACTTAAATGTAATGGTTTTAATTACAGTTTGATTAGATCGCGATCCGCCTTCAACCACAAACAAAATGATTCCCAAACAATATGAGCACCAAAAAAATTGCCCTGATCACGGGCGCGAACAAAGGCATCGGACTGGAGACAGCCCGTCAACTTGGAAAGCAGGGCATCACCGTTCTCGTTGGCGCGCGGGATGAGGCCAAGTCCAGCCAGGCGGCGGAGACGTTGCGGAAAGAGGGACTCGACGCCCATGGCATCGTGATCGACGTAAATGATGCCGGCAGCATTCAAAAAGCCGCCGCCGGGATCGAGCGCGACTACGGACGCCTCGATATTCTCGTGAACAACGCGGGAGTGATGCTCGACGATGACAAGAAGAAGCCGAGCGAGCAATCGCTCGAGGTGTGGCGAAAGACGTTTGAGACGAATTTGTTCGGCCTGATCGCCACGACCCAGGCTTTCCTGCCGCTCCTGCGCAAAAGCGCCGCCGGGCGGATCGTGAATCTCTCGAGCATTCTCGGGTCGATCCATTTCCACGCCACGCCCGGTTCGCCGATTTACGACAACAAAGTGGCGGCCTACAACGTCTCGAAGTCCGCCGTGAACGCCTTCACGGTCCAACTCGCCTATGAGTTGAAGGATACGCCGATGAAAGTGAACGCGGCGCATCCAGGCTGGGTGAAAACGGAAATGGGAGGCGAGGGCGCGACCATGGAAATTTCGGACGGCGCAAAGACGAGCGTGGCGCTGGCGACCATCGGCGCGGATGGGCCGAACGGCGCGTTCCTGCACATGGGCGAAACCTTGCCGTGGTGAGGCCGTCCACGGCGGAAATCCGAAATTCGAATATCGAAGCTCGAAACAATGACCAAATGTTCGAAGGAGAAAATGCGAAACAAGCAGCTCCCGTTTAGATCATTTCTCTCTTTTGGTGATTCGAATTTGTTTCGAATTTCGGATTTCGAGATTCGAGTTTTCCGTCTTTAGGGCTAATCGATTACGAGCATGAGCACGATCACGAGTACGAGCACGAACGAATGGAACGAGACGGCTGCCCAACAATCGAGGGGACAGGACCGCCGCGACGACGAGCTGCTGGATTCCTATTCCCAAACGATCGCGGCCGTCGTGAACCGGGTGGCGCCGACGGTGGTGAACATCCGCGTGTTAAGTGGCGAGCGCGGCCCGGGCGGCGGCTCAGGTTTCATTATCGCGCGAGATGGATTCATCCTGACGAACAGCCACGTTGTCCACGGCGCGCGTGAGCTCGAAGTAACGCTGCACGATTCCCGGGTTTTTCCCGCACAGGTGGTGGGGACCGATCCCGAGACGGACCTGGCAGTCATACGGATCGACGCGCCGGACATTCAGCATGCGCGTCTCGCGGATTCATCAAAGATCCGCGTGGGACAAATCGCGGTGGCCGTGGGATCGCCGTACGGATTCCAGCAGACGGTCACCGCCGGGATCGTGAGCGCGCTCGGGCGATCCATGCGCGCGGAGTCGGGCCGTTTGATGGACGAGATTATTCAAACCGATGCGGCATTAAATCCCGGGAATTCCGGCGGCCCGCTCCTGAACAGCGCGGGAGAAGTCATCGGCGTGAACACCGCCGTGATCCTGCCGGCCCAGGGAATTTGTTTCGCCATCGCGAGCAATACCGCGCGTTTCGTCGCGGGATGGCTGATCAAGGACGGTTACATTCGGCGAAGCTCGATCGGCGTGGCGGGCCAGAACGTGCCGCTGCATCCGCGGGTGGTGCGATTCCACAAGTTGCCTAACGACTGCGGAGTGCTGGTCATGGAAGTGGAACCGGGCAGCCCCGCCGCGGTGACGGGATTGCAAAAGGGCGACACCATTGTCGGCTTCAAAGGCCAGCCGATTTCGACTGTGGACGATCTGCACAAGAACCTGGTCGCATCTGAAATTGGGGTCCCTTCGCCGCTCATGTTCCTGCGCGGAACCGAAAGGCTTTTCCGCATGGTGGTGCCGCGGGAGTTGCCGCCGGCCCGGGCGCTGCGTCCCGAGAAGCGCAAGTAGGCCCCGATCTCCGAAAGGGCAGCAATCTCCTGCTCATGATCCTGATCATGCTCCTGATCCTGCGCGCAGCCACGATTGACTCGAAAGATCATGAGCAGGATCAGGATCATGAGCAGGAGGGGGAAATAGGACGATGGTCGGGCCGCCGGGATTCGAACCCGGGACCTCTTGAACCCCATTCAAGCGCACTACCAAGCTGTGCTACGGCCCGATGACGCGGCCACTATTCACCGCGAGCCTCCTGATTGCCAAAAACTTTTCCGGAGCGCTAGCCGACGCCTGTCCAAGCGATAAGGAACGCGTTGATCAGTTCCGGCAGTTCATCGCTGTAGCCGCCTTCGAGAATCGCGCCGGAGGGAATATTTGTTTCGCGGAGCCATTTTCCAAAGGTGGCGAAGTCTTCCGGTTGCAATGTCATCTCGGTGATCGGATCGCCGGCAAAAGCGTCGAAGCCCGCGGAGACGAGGAGCAGGCTCGGCTTGAACGCGATCAACTCGTCGAGGGCTCGGCGGACTTCCGCCACATGCGCGAGCCGCGGGGTGAGCGGCGCCACCGGGAAATTGTGGATATTCCCGAATGACCGCGTGCCGGTCCCTGGGTAACCCGGGAATTGGTGAATCGAAGCGAACGCGATCCGCGGATTGCCGGCCTCGATATCTTCTGTGCCGTTACCGTGGTGCGCGTCGAAATCCAAAATCGCAACGCGTTCCGCGCCGTTCTCCAACGCATCCAGGGCCGCGATGGCGATGTGACTGAAATAGCAGAAGCCCATCGCGCGATCGCGGGTCGCATGATGCCCTGGTGGTCGCATGAGGCTGAACGCGGGATTTCCGTTCAACGCTTCTCGCGCCACTGCGAGCGCCGCGCCGGTAGCGCGCGCCGCGTGTTCGTAGATCCCGGGATACGCCGGCGTATCCGTGTCGAAAGCGTGCGCCGCCGCCCGGATCTGCTCTACGTGCTCCCGTGAATGCGCCCGCGCGAGCGCGCTTTCACTCGCCGGTTCCGGTTTCCGCCACTCCCACTCAGGATGACGTTCTCGCAACAACGGAACCGTCCGTTCGATCCGCGCCGGCCGTTCGGGGTGGCCGGGGGCGGAGTATTCCGTGCAGCGCGGATCGTGGAAGATAATCACGATTGCGGAACGGCCGCGACGTTCGGTTCCGTTGTCAGTTTCGCCTCGAACCGTTTTCGTTTCCGGTCCGCCCACGCCTGGT
>JBEEHI010000029.1:0-8697 GCA_041167305.1 Verrucomicrobiota bacterium | reverse complement strand
GCCCTCTCGAGAATTCGGTGCGCGGTAGAGCTTGCTACTCCTGCCGAAATGCGCGAAATAGGAATGCGCTGCTTGAATTTCACGCGGCGCGCAGTTCGGGCTGTGGCTCAGCTTGGTAGAGCGTTCGCCTCGGGTGCGAAAGGTCGCAGGTTCGAATCCTGTCAGCCCGATAAATCCTCGCCATTCCGCGCCGGTCTTGCAGTTTCGATGGGCAACCGGCTTAATCTTTTCTCGCGTTCATGAACCAAACCGTTCTCACCACGATTGCGGTCACAGGTTTCGGCGTCGCTTTTTTCCATGCCGCCATTCCCACCCACTGGCTGCCGTTTGTGCTCACGTCGCGGGTCCAGGGCTGGAACAAGTCTAAGACGATCGCAGTAACCGCGCTGGCCGGGACCGGGCACGTGCTGGTGACGGCTGCACTCGGCCTGGCGATCACGTTATTCGGCTCGGCGCTCAATGAAACTGTCGGCGCGTGGTTCCCACGCATCGCAGGAGGCGCGCTCCTACTCTTCGGAATTTACTATCTCGTTCGGCAGCTGCTGGGAAAGGGGCATGTTCATTTTCATTATCCGCACGAGCACCTGCATGAACCCGGGCATCAACACGATCACGCGCACGAACATGAACATGAACATGAGCACGAGCACGCGGATCACGGTCACGGTTGCCAGGCGCACCCGACATCGGATCGGGCAGCCATCCTGAGCTTGCTGGCGTTCCTCACGTTCTCGCCCTGCGAGGGTTTCGTCCCGTTTTACGTTTCGGGGATTCGTTACGGTTGGGGTGGGTTCGCTGTGCTCACGGCCGTCCTTTCCGTGGCCACCGTCGCAGGCATGGTGCTGTTCACTTCGCTAACCCTGGCCGGGTTGAGCAAAATCAAACTCGGCGTGCTGGAGAAATACGAAAGCGCCCTGATGGGGATTCTGCTTTGCGCCGTCGGCATTTTGATCATCGTGTTCGAAACATGAAGAAAGACGGCGCTCAGCTTGCGGTAGGCGACAAGGCCCCGGCGTTTCGAGCGGTGGCGGTCGGCGGGGAATATGGGGAAGGTCGCGAGGTCGAGCTCGGCGATTTCCGCGGCGCGCCGGTTGTCCTCTATTTTTATCCGAAAGACGATACGCCGGGATGCACCGTGCAAGCCTGCGGTCTGCGCGATTCCTGGAGCAGTCTCCGTGGGCTCGCGAAAGTTTTCGGCGTCAGTGTCGATTCAACGAAGAGCCACGCGAAATTTATCGAGAAATTTCAACTGCCGTTCCCGCTCCTCTCGGATTCAGAAAAAGAAATCGTGAACGCCTACGGCGTCTGGGTGGAAAAGAGCATGTATGGCAAGAAATACATGGGGACGGAACGCAGCACTTTCGTTATCGATGGCGCCGGCCGGATTGCCGACATATTCCGCAAAGTGAAGCCCGAAGAACACGTGGGATTGGTGCGCGTCGCCCTGGAAAAGCTGACGGCAAAGTGAAAGAACGGTTGCGCCGCACCGCATCCGATGCTTGCATTGCGCTCCGGGAAACCGGGAAATCTCTATGGGTTCGCTAAAGAAACGCCGGAAGGCCAAGATCTCCAAACACAAGCGCCGCAAGCGCATGAAGGAGAACCGCCACAAGAAGCGTCTGCGTTACAAATCGTAAGCGCAGCGTTCGTTAGGCCGCCACGGTTGCGCCTCGTCCCGCCAGAAGCTACAATCCTGAACATGATTTCGGGGAAGAACGGGAGCGTTCCATCTCTCCGCGGCGTTCTTCTCGGGCTCGCGGTTCTCTTCCTTCATACTGCGGCACTTGCGCGCGCACCAGTCACCTCGCCATCGCCGCCGGACCTCGGCGTTAAGGTGGCGCCGGTGAAAAAAGGCGCAGGGCAGGACGATTCCTTCATTCTCACACCGGCGAAAGACCTCGGGCTCCAGCCCGAGAACGTTCGCAAAGCCGATGCTCTCGCGGATTTCGTGGAGGGCGCCCGGCTCGAAGAAAATGCCGAGATGGAAAACGCCCTGGCGACGTATCAGCGTGTCTTGAATTTCGATCCCGGTTTGTCGGAGTTGGCATTGCGGGTGGCCACGCTACTCAGCCGCCAGGGCGATTATCCCCGCGCGATCGATGTCTTGAAAGACGCGATCAAAGCGAAGCCCAAAGACGCGGGGCCGTACCTCCAGCTCGCCTTCATCTACGGGAAATATCTCCGGAAGACCGACCAGGCGGTGAAATACGCCAACCAGGCGATCGCGCTCGACCCGCTTGATTTCGAGGCTTATCAGCGCCTTTACGAAATTGAGGCGGCCGCCGGCGCACCGCAGAAAGCTCTCATGGCGCTGGACCGCGCGGCCACTGTCGAAAGTGCGGATGCCTCCTTCTGGATTCGATTGGGCAAACTTTACGCCACCATCATTTTCAAATCGGAGACCGAACCGAAGCCTGAAGAGATCAAGCGGGTCAACGCCTTCTTCGAAAAAGCCGTTGCCCGCGCCGGGGACGATTCGACGTCGCTTAAGGAAGTCGCCGATTATTTCGCGGCGTCCCAACAAATCCAGGAAGCCATCCCGCTTTATCTCAAAGTCCTGGAGCTTCAGCCCGACGACGTAAATGCGCGGGAGAAACTCGCCACCGGATTTGTCCTTACGCATCAGCGCGAAAAGGCGATCCAAATGCTGGAGGAGATTATCAAGAAGCAGCCGGCGAAGTACCAGCCCTACGAATTGCTGGCGCAATTGTTCGACGAAGGAGCGCGCGCCCTCGAGCGGGCGAACCAGCCCGACGAGGCGAAGCCGCTCTTCGCGAAAGCCGCCGCGAATTACGAGCAAAGCCTTCTCATCAATCCGACCCGCGCGAATACCTATCTGCGTCTCGCCGAACTGCTGATCGCGCCGCTCAAGGACAGCGAACGCGCGACGAAAATCCTTATCGAAGCGCGGCAGCGTTTTCCGGCAGTCCCAGAGTTCACCTATTTTCTCGCCATCGCGCAACGCGAAGCAAAACATCCGCAGCAGGCCGTCATCACTTTCGAAGAAGCATTGAATGAAGCCCAGACGGCCAATGACGAAGTTCTCAATGCCCGCTTTTACTTCGATTACGGCGCGGCGGCCGACCAGGCCGGGTTCTACGACAAAGCCGCGGACCTGTTCCGTAAATCGATCTCACTCGATCCCGCGAACGCCGCCGAGGCTTACAACTACGTCGCGTTCATGTGGGCCGAGCACAACCTGCACCTCGACGAGGCGGAGGACATGGTCGGCCGCGCCCTCCAGTTCGATCCGAACAATGGCGCCTACCTCGATACCCTCGGCTGGATCCATTATCGCAAGGAAAAGTTCGAGGACGCGCTCAACGAGTTGCTCCGGGCCGCGCAAAACCTCAGCCGCCCGGACCCGATCGTCTTCGAGCACATCGGCGATGCGTATGCGAAACTCAATCGCGTCCCGCAAGCGCTCGATTTCTGGCAGAAGGCAGTTGCGCTGAGCCCGGAAAACAAATCGCTGGCCGAGAAAATCGAGAAAACCAAGACGACGATGAGCAAAGGACCGCCGGGAAAAATCAATCGAATCGATTAACGAACCAGCAGCGAATCGCCGCGAATGACAAAGTATCCCACACCCTGGCAGCGCAAGACGATGTGGGCGGCGCTCACGGCGCTCTTCATCGTCATCCTGATCACGACCGTGGGATCGGTCGTCTGGACCGTGGCGAATGTGATCGGTTTTATTCAGCCGATTCTCATCCCGGTGGCGATCGCGGTCATTCTCGCCTACCTGCTTGATCCGCTGGTCACGAAGATGTGTGAGCGCGGTCTCGGGCGGACCAAATCCGTGTTCGCCCTGTTCGCGATCGCCTTCCTTTCGATCACTGCGCTGGTCGCCTGGCTGGCGCCCGTTGTTTCCGTGCAGGCCACCAACGTCGGCCGCGAACTGCCGCAATACACCCTGAAAGCGCGCGACACGATCGTCGATGTCATCTTCAAGTACGATCACGCCTTCGGTGGGACGACCAACGCCAGGCGCGACAAAGTTTCATCGCCCACCACCAGTCTCCTGAACTGGCTGTTCGCCTCCCCGCCGCCGCGGAAAACGACTCCCACTCCAGCGCCCTCAGTGGATGCAGCCACGCCCGAGGAAAACTTTCCCACGGATTCCCCGTCGGTCGCGCCGCGCGAGGAGGTTAATCCAGCGCCGGAGAAAATTTCATCTGCGGATCGCCAGCGGATCCAGGCCTGGGTCCAGCGCCAGTTGCCGAACCTCGAACGCCAACTGCCTTACATCGCCGAAAAAATCTGGACACTGCTCAAGCAAAGTATCGGTGGTTTCCTCGGCGTCACCGGTTTCCTGCTCAGCCTGGTCATGGTGCCGATCTATTTATTTTTCCTGTTGAAAGAAAGCCCGGCGATCGAGCGCCGGTGGCGCGAATATTTGCCGCTGCGGAATTCTCCGTTGAAGACCGAGGTCGCTGCCGTTCTCTCGCAAATCAACAGCTACGTCATCGCCTATTTCCGCGGCCAGCTTCTGGTCTGTCTGATCGACGGCACTCTTATCGGCGCTTCGCTTTACCTCGCTGGCCTCAACTTCGCGCCACTCATTGGGTTGCTCGTCGTGATCCTCACCATGATCCCGTATATCGGGATCATCCTCTGCTGGATTCCCGCCGTCCTCATCGCTGCCGCGCAGTGGGGCGATTGGACGCATCCGCTCATCGTCACCGCTGTGTTCCTCGCGGTGCAAAACCTGGAGGCGATCTTCATCGCCCCGCGCATCGTCGGGAACTCCGTCGGCTTGCATCCGATGACGGTGATCGTTTCCATTTTCGTCTGGGGCTTGCTCATCGGTGGATTGCTCGGGCCGATTCTGGCAGTGCCGCTCACCGCCACCATTAAAGTGCTTCTCGCGCGCTATGTCTGGGGCCGGCGTCTCCGAGAAAAAGTGGCCGACGCGGTGGAAGAGGTCCCGGTGGTTCACGCCGAACAGGCGACATAGGTTTTCTCTTCTGCTCCTGATCATGATCCTGCTCATGATCCTTTCTTGAGTCCACGCTTCACCGAAAGATCAGGAGCAAGATCAGGATCAGGAGCAGGAGTGCGTCGCTGAGCGAGGCAGTTGCATTCGCCGTCGCTTGCAAGGATAGGAATGCGCAATGGCAGAGCATGTTCGACGCGTGCGGCGGCGGCGCCGCGTAAAGCGAGCCCGGAGCGGACCTTTGAAGTTCACGCCGGTCCGCCTGGCGATCTGCGCCGCCTCGCTTCTCCTCGGCTTTGGCTTTGGCTGGATGCTGTTGACCTCCGGGCCGAAAGCGTACCGCGGCTGGCGTGAATCGAGTCTTCTCAAGAACGCCACGGCCCTGATGGCGAAGGAAGATTTCGACGGCGCCACGCGCGCCGCGCGTGAAGTTCTCCAGCTTGATCACGATTCCCTCCCTGCCTTCCATATCCTGGCCGAGGCGAGTGAAAAACAAAACCGGCCCGAGACCGTCGCGTGGCGCGCCCAGATCGCGCGGCTCGAGCCCAGCGATCTCGATAGCCAGCTTAATCTGGCTTCGGCCGCGCTACGTTTCGGCCAGCTCGATACCGCTCGGAACGCGCTGGAAGCGGTGCCGCCCGGGCAACGCGATCGCGCCGCGTATCACGTCGTTGCCGGCTGGCTCGCCCGAGCGTTGGGCAACGATGCCGATGTCGAGATGCATTTCGCCGTCGCCGTTACCCAGGAGCCGGCCAACGACCTTTACCAATTCAATCTGGCGGTCCTGCGCATTCGTTCCTCCGCGCCCGAGAAAAGCGATGAGGCGCGAAAAGTCCTCGAGCGTTTGAAAGGCAATCCCGCGTATCGTGCCGGCTCGCTCCGCGCCCTTCTCAGTGACGCCATCCAGCGCAGCGATCTCCAGAGCGCGGACTCGCTCGCCCAGGATTTGCAGATGAGCCAGCAGGTCACGTTCACCGATTACCTCCTCTGCCTGGAATTTTACCGGAAGCTCGACGAGAAAAAATTTGCCGCGCTGCTTGAAAAGGTGAAGCCCGTCGCGGCGCGCAATCCGCTCGATCTCGCCCTCCTCATGGATTGGCTAAACAAAAATGGACTCGGCGCCGAGGTCCTGAAGTGGATGGACAAGCTGCCGTCGGAAACGACGACCAATCCACCGCCCGCGATCGCAATTGCGGACGCTTATGCGGAAGCGAAAAACTGGTCTCGCTTGAAACGTTGGACCCGCAGCGGCACCTGGGGTGATTCCGAATATCTGCGGCTCGCTTATCAGGCCTACAGTTCCAAGCAGGCGCGCCAGACTTCGTCGGATGCGGAATTCTCCTCGCTCTGGCATTCGGCGGAGCGGGCCGCAGGGGATCACACCGATCGCGAAATCAATCTCGCGCGTCTCGCCTCGAAATGGAATTTGCCCGCCGAAGCCGAGCAGCTTTGGTTGCGGGTTTCGAAGGACGCGCCGATGCGGCGGGAAGCGCTCGACGCGCTTTTTCGGATTTACCGCTCGAGTAACGACCTGTCGAGTTTGTATCGCATCGCCCAGCGTTTGTATGAGAATTCGCCTAACGAACCGGCTCTCGCCGCGAACTACGCGCGGCTCGCGTTGCACGTAGATCAAAACCCGGCAGAAGGCCATCGCCTGGCGAAAGAGACTTACGATCGCGCGCCGGATGACGTGAACGTCGCAATGACGTACGCATTCTCGCTCTACATGCTCGGTCGCACCGCGGAAGGCGTCGGGATCATGAGGAAGCTGCCGCCCGAAGGTGTGCACGATCCGCATGCCGCGGTTTACGCCGCTGTGCTCCTGCTCGACGAAAACCAGGCGTCCGCCGCCCAGGAATACATCGTCGCTGCCCAGGCCGGCCCCATTTTTCCCGAGGAAAAAAAGCTGCTCGACGAAGCGATCGCAAAAGCGAAATCGGCGACGAGTCCCAGCGTAACCCCGTCACCGCCGCCTAAGTGATTTTCTGGGGAGCGCGCGCGTCTCGCGCGTTGGTTTCGGCGTCTCGCCGAAACAGGCTTCCAGGAAAGTCCGCGCTGGCGGGACGCCATCGCCAACGCGCGAGACGCGCGCGCTACCCAGGCCCCGCTCGCATCGCCCTTTCCACGATCACGGCCGCTAATTCCTGCGTGGCCTCATCCAGCGCACTGTTCGCGGCCTGAAGTTTCCGAGCATCGTGCGTCGTCAATGCGGCGCGCACATCCGCCGCGGCCACTTGGATTTTCTCCTTCTCCGCCGCATCGATCGCATCGCCCATCTGCGTAAAGGCGGCCTCTACCGCGCCCAGCATTTCCTCCGCTTTGAGTTTCGTCTCCGTCCAAAAGCGTTCGCTCATGTCGTCGAACGCGTGCTCGAGCGATTCCGAGATCATCGCTTCCACCGCTTCGTCGGAAACATCCACCGCGCTGTTGATCTCCACGATTTTCTCCGCGCCGGTTTTGGTGTCGCGCGCAAGCACATGCAGGATCCCATTCGCATCGATCTCGAATTGCACACCGACGCGGGCCACGCCTTTGGGCGCCGGTTCGAATTCGATCTCGAATTGCCCAAGCGGCCAGTTGTCCCGTGCCATCTCCCGCTCACCTTGCAACACCTTGATCGACATCGATCGCTGCTGGTGCACTGCCGTTGTAAACATTTCGCCCGCCTTGATCGGGATCGTCGAGTTCCGAGGGATGATCACATTCATCAGCCCGCCGAAAGTCTCGATGCCCAACGACAACGGCGTCACGTCCAGCAACACCACGTTCCGCACCGCCCCGGACAGGATTCCGGCCTGGATCGTCGCTCCGGTCGCGACCGCTTCGTCCGGATTCTGCCTCGTGTTTGGTTCTCGACCGAAAATCTCCGCGACAAGTTTTCGCACCAACGGCATCCGCGTCATCCCGCCGACCAGAATCACTTCATCGAGATCGGAAGGTTCAAGCTTCGCATCGGCCAGCGAACGGCGGCAATGCGCGCGCGTCTGCTCGATGATCGGTCGGCTCAATCGTTCCAGTTCTGGGCGGGTCAGTTCGGCCGAAAAATTCTGCCCGCCTTCGAGAAACGGAACGTCGATCTTCACGGTCTCATCGACGGAGAGCCGATGTTTCGCATCGACTGCCGCCTCGCGCAGCCGCGCGATGCTGTCCGGCTTATCGGCAGGAAAACCCTTCGTACGCAGGTGCGCCATGATCGCGTTATCGATGTCGTCGCCCCCGAGACGCGTGTTTCCGTTCGTCGAGAGGACTTCGAACACGCCGTTGTTCAGTTCGAGAATCGAGATGTCGAACGTGCCGCCGCCCAGGTCGAAGACGGCGATCTTCGAACTGCCTTTCAGCTTGTCGAGACCATAGGCGAGCGCGGCGGCGGTCGGTTCGTTGACGATGCGTTCGACGGTAAATCCCGCCAACTCACCCGCGCGCTTCGTCGCGCCGCGTTGCGCATCGTTGAAATAGGCCGGCACCGTGATGACCGCGCGTGAGACCGGATGTCCGAGAGAAAATTCGGCATCGGCTTTCAATTTCCCGAGAATGAGAGCGGAAATTTCCTCGGGCGAATGCTCCTTTCCCGCGGCAACCACGCGCACCGGTTTTCCCGGTTTCCGTTCGAGTTCGTAGGAAACATCGGGATCGCTCTCGCGGAGATCATCGCCGCGCAGACCCATGAACCGCTTGATCGAGTAAACGGTCTGCGCCGGTTTGAGCGCTCGCATTCGCGCGGCCGGTTCGCCGACAAGCGGTAGTCCGTCGGCGGGAAA
>JBEEHI010000028.1:0-11088 GCA_041167305.1 Verrucomicrobiota bacterium | reverse complement strand
CGTCGCGAGCCGGGACCGCATTGTGAAGACGACGGCGCTGGCGTTGCTCTGCGTGTTCGCCGTCGGGCTGCTGGTCGTCTCGAACAGCTACAGCTTTGTTTTAGTTCGCCGCCAGTTAGCGAAACTTGAGGGTATCGAGACCCGTATTCGTTCGATCATCGAAAACATTCTCGACGGCATGATCACGGTCGACGAGCAGGGCATCATTTGCTCGATGAATCCGTCGGCAGAAAAGATGTTCGGTTGCATCAATAACGAAATGGTCGGCCACAAGTTCACGAAGGTCGTGCCGAAGTGTTACGGAGCCGATCCCGAACCAGTCGCTTGCGCCTGGGACGATCTGGCGAAGCGCACGGGCAGCACCACCATGGCGGTAGGCCGCACCCGCCGCCATGCGACGTTTCCGATCGAAATTTCCCTAAGCCAGATGGTGGTCGATAAACAAACTCTCTTCGTCGCCATGGTGCGCGATGTCACGGAACGCCGGCGTTTTGAACAGGAAATCGCGGCGGACAAGGAAAGCCTCGCCGTTACCCTGCGTTCCATCGAGGACGGCGTCATCACCACCGACGTGCAGGGCAAGATCATCATGATCAACAACGCCGGGGAAAACCTGACCGGCTGGACGTCGAAGGAAGCCATCGGCCGCTCGCTGAAATCTGTTTATAACATCGCGATCGATTTGCAGGCGCAGGCCCGCGCACAAAAGACCGGTTCCCGAAACGAAGCGCAATCCATTCTTCTCAGCATGCCGGAGAACGCGACCCTGCGTTCGCGCCAGGGCGGCGAACACGTCATCGAGCAGGTCGCCTCCCCCATTCGCGACAGCAAAAACGAAGTCGCCGGCGTGGTGCTTGTTTTCCGTGACATTACCGAACGTCAGCGCAATGAAGCCGAGCGACGCAAAGCCGAGACCCTGGAACAACTCGGCTTGCTCGCCGGCGGAATTGCGCACGATTTCAATAACCTCCTCACCGCGATCATCGGCAATATTTCGCTAGCCTCCCTCCTGCTGCCGCCTAACGACGAGATGGGCACACGGCTTAACGATGCCAAGAACGCATCGATGCGCGCCCGCGATCTGGCCCAGCAACTCCTTACCTTCGCCCGGGGCGGCGCGCCCATCAAGAAAACAGCGTCGATCGGAAAATTGATCCAGGACACCGTGAGCTTTTCGCTCCGGGGTTCGCACAGCCGCAGCGAGTTTCTCTTCGGCGCGGAGCTCTGGCCGGCCGAAATCGATCCGGGCCAAATCAGCCAGGTGATCGCGAACCTGGTCGTGAACGCGGACCAGGCTATGCCCAACGGCGGCACGCTGAGGGCGAGCTGCGACAATTTCAGTTACGACGCCGACACCACGCCCCAGATAACCGACCTGCTACCCGGCGACTACATTCGCATCGCGATTCGCGACGAAGGTGTCGGCATCTCGGAAGACTGTCTCAAGCGGATCTTCGATCCGTATTTCACGACCAAGGCAAAGGGCAACGGTCTCGGACTCGCAACCACGTATTCGATCGTCAAGAACCACAACGGCCTCATCACCGTCGATTCCAAGGTCCACTTCGGCTCGACGTTCACGATCTACCTTCCCGCGCTGCGGCATCAACAGGTGCCCGCCGAACCGCCGCGCCAGCTCAACGAAGTTGTGACAGGCACTGGCCGCATCCTCATTGTGGACGACGAGGAAGCCATCCGCGCGCTGGTGGAATTTACCCTCGAGCGGCTCGGATATAAAGTCTGGCAGGCGGAGAGCGCGCTGGAAGGCGTGGAACTTTACCGGCAGAAACTCGAAGCGGGCGAACGCTTCGACGCCGTCATCCTCGACCTGACATTACCCGGCGGAATGGGCGGCAAAGAAGCGCTGAAGAAACTCATCGAGATCGACCCGACCGTGAACGCGATCGTCTCCAGCGGTTACGCGATGGACGCCACCATGAGCCGCTACCAGGATTTCGGGTTCCGCGGCGTGATCGCGAAACCGTACGAAGCAGCCGAGCTCGGCAAGATCGTTCACGAAGTGATCGAATCGAGCCACGTCCAGATCCTGCCGGAATATCCGATGCAGGCCGTGGGCTAGCGCGCTCTCTTCGGGAATCTCCTTGCGGCGGCAGGCCGCGACTCTAGTGTTCGCCATGCGCGAAGTGCGTCCGGCAGCCTACGATTCGAAGATCGAAGGCAACATCATTTTTACCCGCCTCGATGCCGCCATGAACTGGATGCGCAAGAATTCTCTCTGGCCGATGCCGATGGGTCTGGCCTGTTGCGCGATCGAACTCATGGCCACAGCCGCCGCGCGTTTCGACATCTCGCGGTTCGGCGCCGAGGTGATGCGTTTTTCCCCGCGCCAGTGCGACGTGATGATCGTCGCCGGCACCGTCACTTACAAGATGGCACTGGCGGTGAAACGAATCTACGAGCAGATGCCGGAACCAAAATGGGTGATCGCCATGGGCGCGTGTGCTTCGACCGGCGGAATGTACCGCTCCTACGCCGTGCTCCAGGGAATCGATCAACTGCTGCCCGTGGACGTTTACGTTTCCGGATGCCCGCCGCGTCCGGAGGCACTCCTGGAAGGTTTGATGAAGCTTCAGGAAAAAATTTCTGGCGAAAGCTCGTTCCGCGAACAGAAGCGCGGGTTGGTGACGGCATGACCGGTCCGGAACTGATCCCATCGCTCAGTCGAATGCTGGGCGAAAAGCTGCAGGAGAAAATCGAATTCCGGGGCGAAACGACCTTTGTCATTCTGCCGGCCGATCTGCGCGAGGTCGCGAAATTTTGCCGGGACGACCTGGCCTTCGATTACCTGCTCGATATCACCAGTGTCGATAATTTCGGCGAGGAGCCGCGTTTTGAAATTGTTTACGAGCTTTATTCGCTGACGCTCGCCGTGCATCTGCGTTTGAAACTGCGCGTTTCGGAAGACGAAGGCGAAATGCCGACGGTATCCGACATCTGGCCCACGGCCAACTGGCACGAGCGCGAGATCTACGACATGATGGGAATCCGTTTCGCTGGCCATCCGGATCTGCGGCGGATTCTGATGTGGGAGGGCTATCCTTACTTTCCGCTCCGGAAAGAATTTCCCCTCGAAGGATTGCCGAGCAGCATGCCGGACGTGGCGTTCTCGGAAAGTGCGCCGCTCGAGGGCGGTCCCTTCGTCACATCGCCCAGCACGGCGACAACGAAAGATCGCGAGCCGCGGGCGCGCCGACCGATCGAGCCATAAGGCGCTGGTCGTTGAAACTGTTTTTACTTTTCTTTCTCGTGCTTTGCGTGGCGGCGCTGGCCGTGGCGGCGGCTGCCTACTTGAACTTCGATCCCCTACCCCGTGATGCTGCGGCAGATCGCGTGCTTGTCGAAAAGTCCGCCCGACGGCTGACGCTGTTAAAGAATGGAATCACGCTCAAGACATATCGTGTGGCGTTGGGCCGCGCGCCGGTCGGCGCAAAAGAGTACGAAGGGGATCAACGCACGCCGGAAGGAATCTACGCGATCGATTTCCACAAGCCGGACAGCGATTACCATTTGGCGCTGCACGTTTCCTATCCCGAGCAGCGCGATGTCGATCGCGCCGCGGCTCAAGGTCTCTCAGCCGGCAGCGACATCATGATTCACGGATTGCCGAACGGCCGCGGCTGGATCGGAAGATTTCATCGGCGCAGCGACTGGACCGCGGGCTGCGTTGCCGTGACCGATTTCGAGATCGAAGAAATCTATCGCGCGGTGCCGGACGGGACGCCGATCGAGCTTCGGCCATGACGCCCGCCAGGCTTCAAGGAGCGGCGGCCTCCAGACCGCCGACGAAGGCAGACGGCGGTTTGTAAACCGGCGCTCCTTGAGGCTGCTAGTTATTCAGTGTGCTACTCAGCAGCCGCCCGAACGCATCCGCAGCGTTCTTACCTGTCTCCAGCACTTCTTCGTGACTCAAAGGCGAGTCACCTATTCCCGCGGCCCAATTCGTTAGGCAGGAAAATCCGGCCACTTCTAATCCCAAGGCGCGCGCCTGGATCGCTTCGAGCACAGTCGACATGCCGATGGCGTCGGCGCCTAACGAGCGGAGCATTCGGACTTCGGCGGGCGTTTCGTACTGGGGTCCGAGCAACCCAGCGTACACGCCTGTGTGCAGCGTGATGTTTCCCGCTTTCGCGGCGCGACTGAATTCTGCCCGCCACTTCTTGGAATAAGTTTCCGTCAGATCCAGGAACTGCGCGGTTCCCAGGAGCGGCGTCGTCCCAGTCAAATTGAGATGGTCGCTGATCATCATCCAGGAGCCGGGTGAAAAGTTCTCGTTCGCGAGGCCGGCGGCGTTCGTCAGAATCAGGCGTTTGATTCCGGCCTCGGCGAGGATCCGGATACCGCCCGTCACTTGTCGCGCGGCGTGTCCCTCGTAAAGATGAACGCGGCCTTGCGCGAAGATCACCCTGGTGCCGCCCACATTTCCCAGGACGAACCGGCCCGTGTGTCCGGGCACTGAGGGTCTCGGCAACTCGGGAAACTCCGAATAGCCGACGCTGTTCGCGGAGTCCGCCGTCGAGACGAGAAGGTTCAAACCCGACCCGAGGACGATCGCGACCTCCGCGTTCCAGTTCCGCAACCGATCGAGCGCCGCGTCGCTCACGATCAGGCCGCCGAGATCGGAGGAGCCGACTCAGGTTTTCGCGTGCCGGCCATCACGTCTGGTCGCATGGTCTCATCGCCACGGATCGGCGTGATCTTCGCGTCCTGCTTTGGATAAGCGATGCGAGTGTGGAGCATGGTCATCAGCGTGAAACGAAAACGTTCCGCTATGAGATTCAGATCGGCGAGCGTCAGATCGCATTCGGTGAGCTGCCCGTCGGCGATCCGTTGGCTGATCAAATCAGTCACGAGCTGTTCGATCTTCGCCGGCGTCGGTTTTTCCAAACTGCGCGACGCGCTTTCGATCATGTCCGCGAGACTGATGATGGCGCTTTCTTTCGTCTGCGGTTTCGGGCCGCTGTAGCGGAACGTTTCCTCGCTCACCTCGGGCACATCTTCTTCACGCAGGTTCATGATCTTGCCGCCGGTGCGCGCGTCTTCCTGTTGCTGGAGCGCGCGCTTGTAGAAGTAATACACCAGCGAAGTGCCATGATGTTCCTGGATAATGTCGATGATCTGGCGGTTCAAACGGTGTTTGAGCGCGAGATCCACGCCTTCCTTCACGTGCGCGATGATGATCAGCGCGCTCATCGTGGGCGCGAGATCGTCGTGCGGGTTGCGCTCGAAGTTCATGTTCTCGGTGAAGTATTCCGGCTTCACCAGCTTGCCGACGTCGTGGAAGTAGGAGCAAACGCGGCAGAGCGTGGCATTCGCGCCGATGGCTTCCGCGGCGGCCTCGGCGAGATTCGCCACAACGAGACTGTGGTGATAGGTGCCCGGCGCTTCAATTGTCATCCGGCGCAGCAAGGGATGATTGAGATCGGACGCTTCCAGCCAGGAAATATCGGTCGTGACCTGGAAGAGATGCTCGAACATCGGCAGGACGCCGCCCACGACAGTCGCGGTCACGATCCCGTTACCGATGGCGAGCGCGCTTTGGATTCCGAGCAATTTCCAATCGATCGTATTTGGCGAAAGGAAATCGATCGGGCCGATAATGCCGAAAGTGAGCGACAACAGCCAGATCGCGATGCCCACGCCGAAACCAGCACGGATCAGACGGCTCCGTTTCCGAACCTGAAGCGTCAGATACACCGCGGTGAATCCGCTGATCATTCCGCAAACCAGCAGCGGCGCATCGACCTTTCCAAACAAAATGCTGCTCCAGAGGCTGACGAAGACGGCCGCGTAGAGCCCGTGATTTCGGCCGAGAAGCACGCTCAGCAGGAGTGGCGCGAAGGCGTAAGGCGCGATCAAGCCTACCGTCTCCGGACGCAGGAAAGCGAACGAGCCGCTGTTGCAAAGGACGAGGAAAAACTTCGTCGCGGCGAGCTGGACGAACATGACGCCGAAAACCAGCAGCAGGCGCGAGCTGCGGAGGAAAGTCGTCGGCTGGTTGATCCAGAGTTGCGTTATCGCGGTGGCGAAGAAGAGCAGCGAGATAACGAAATTCTTTGTTGGCTCCGGCTGTTGCCCACTGAAGATCAAAGCCGCGATCCCCGCCACGAACGCGGCGAAGATAATGTATTTCATTGGGGCCGCGAACTCGAGGCCGTGGAGCAGTTCGTTTTTCGTCCGGCGACGCCGGGTCTTCCGAGAAGCGAGGCCGCGCTTGATCAGTTGGCTGCGTTTCAGGAAATCCAACATGGCGTTACTTCCGGGAACCCGGCGCAAGGTTCGCGGGCGACCGATGTTGTTGATAGGCGCTAATGACGGCGCGGACCAGCTCGTGCCGGACCACGTCGCGTTCGTTGAAGTAAACGAACGAAATTCCGGGGACGTTCTTCAAGGCCTGAAGCGCTTCGACTAATCCGGAGCGCTTGTTCGCCGGCAAATCAATCTGAGTCACGTCGCCCGTCACGACGCATTTCGAGCCCGGTCCCATCCGCGTCAGGAGCATGAACATCTGCTCCGTCGTCGTGTTCTGCGCTTCATCCAAAATAATGAAAGCGTTGCCGAGAGTCCGGCCGCGCATGTAAGCAAGCGGAGCCACCTCGATCGTCTGGCGGGCGACCGAGCGCTCGATCTCCTCCGCGTCGAGCATGTCGCGCAACGAATCATAAAGGGGCCGCAGATACGGAGTGATCTTTTCCTGCAAATCGCCCGGGAGAAATCCAAGCGCTTCGCCGGCTTCCACCGCGGGCCGGGTCAGGATAATGCGATTGACCTGCTCTTTCTTCAGCGCCGCCACGGCCATGGCCACGGCGAGATAGGTTTTCCCTGTTCCCGCCGGTCCCACGCCAAAGACGATGTCGTTCTTCTGGATCGCCTCGACGTAATTCCGCTGGCCGATTGTGCGGGCCACGATCGGCGCCTTGCGCGAGGAGGTGACGATCTTCACGTCCACGACATCGCTGAGATTATCCGGGCGCGCTTCGGTCACGGAATTAAGAGCGTAGCTGAATTCATGTTTGTGGATGTCGACACCTTTCAGCCGGGCCTGTTCGAGTTGCTCGAAGACGCGTTGGGCTTGATCGACCTGCCGTGTTTCGCCTTCCAATTTCACCCAGCCTTCGCGTGTCGTCACTTTTACCCCGAGCGAATCTTCGAGCGTCTTGAGGAGCTTGAGATCGTTCGCGTAGAGCGATTGGACCGAGCGGGCGCTATCGAACTGCAGCGTGCGGGTTTCTGTCATGCTGATTAGCTTTAAGTTTTAAGTGTTAAGCTTTAAGGGTCGCGCGCGGCTCTTCTCTTAAAACTTCAAACTTAATACTTAAAGCTTCACTAGCGGAATCCGTAAACAAGCGCCCAGTGGGTCCGTTCTTCCGGCGACGACTCGATCTCGACGATGATGAAATAACTGCCGGTGTTTTTCGGCGTAATGTGCGCCGCGGCGAAATGCCCCTTCTGCCAGCTATCCGGCATCTCCGTCAGTTTGCCTTCCGAATCGTAGATGTGAACGGAAACTTTCGCCGCTTCCACTTCCGTGCCGAGCCAGAACCAGTATTCGTTCCCTTTGAACAGTTGCTGTCGCACCGCCTTCTTTTCACCCGCCGCGAGATCGCCGCCCCAGTAATCTTCCCGGACCTGGAAACCTTCTTTGACGTACGGCTGCGCGGCTTCAAGCGCGAACGATTGAGCGTCATCGACCGAGGCACGGCTGGCCGGCGCCGCGACAAAAGCCAGGGCGGCCAGAAGGCCAATCCGCAACGCCGTTTTAAAAAAAGAAGTCATGAAAGGTTCAGGGGGTTTTCTTGGTGATGGCGTCGCCGAGCCGGGTCGTGATGTCGTTGATCTTCTTCACCGAGGCCGGCGGAATGTGCGCGTCCCCGACATCGATCAGCGGCCGCACTTCGATCAAGGCCGCATGAATATCCTGGAGCAACTTCAGGTTGAACTCCGGCATTGCCTGCAATCGGGTCTCGAAATAATTCAGCAGGTCAGGCTGATGGAGCAGCTCCGAGCCTTCCTCCGAATACTTTTTCGTCACGACCGCGGTCAGAACTTCCGTGCCGCGGAGCCAGCCGCCGAGGCTGACCAGTTGCGACAACTTTTCGTCGTGCACTTCGTTCATCGCCTGCTGGACGCTGTTCTGGGTCTTGTCGAGTTCCTGTCGGACGGCGGCCCAATTGCGCTTGTCCGCCGCGTCCGTGATCGCTTTCGCATGGGCCGTGATGGAGCTGCTTACGCCGATTGCCTTCGAGAGCGTCAGCACGCGCTGGCCGATTTCCTTCACGGTCGGTGCATCCTCGGCCTGGACCGCAATAAAGCCGTCGGCGATCACGGCGCCGAGGAGCAATGCGATCCGCGGGCGCTCCGTGAAATTGGTTCCCTTGTCGTTGCGGACGTACTCGCGCCAGTTCACGCCGCCGAGTTTATTGAGCGCGCCGAAAACCTCATTGGGCAACGGCACCACGACGTTCTCGACCTTTTTGGAAAGCTGTTTCACGTCCACGCGTTTCGGGGCCTCGGCGGCTCGGGCCGAAAGCGAAAGAGCCACGAGAATGGCGACGGTGAGTTTGGAAATTCTATCGATTGATATCATCGGGCTCTTCGACTGTTGATTTCGCCTTCGTATTCAGGATTAATGGCCTAACAGTAAACAGAAGTCTCTACCGCACAAATCTACCGGCCTAAGATTTTGACTCTGAATCGCAACAACCCTGCCCGCTGGCGGCATTTACCCGGAATTTTCGCTGCGAGGGGTGCCGCTCAATGAACGCGCGACGGCTCAAGCAGATCCTGGATCGGGCGCGGACGAAACGCATCCTCGTCGTCGGCGACCTGATGCTGGACGAATTTGTCTGGGGCAAGGTGAAGCGGATTTCTCCCGAAGCGCCGGTGCCCGTGGTTGAGGTCACGGGAGAAAGCTTTTATCCCGGCGGCGCCGCGAATGTCGCGCGGAATCTGCGCGAATTCGTCGGGCACGTCGCGGTCGTCGGAATGTTCGGTTCCGATCGCGGCGGCCGGCAGCTTCGCGAATTGATGGAGGAGCAAAAGATCGAGACGAAAAGCGCGGTCGAGGACCCCGGTTTTTCGACCATCGTCAAAACGCGGATCATTGCGCGCAACCAGCAGGTCGTTCGGGTCGATCGCGAGCAATTGCGTTCCCCTACCCCCGTCCAGGTCACGGCCATTGTTCGCAACGTCCAACGTCAGCTTGCCAAAACTGACGCGATCATCTTCGAAGATTACGGAAAGGGCTTCCTGGCGGGTGATCTCGTGCGCCGGATTTGCGACCATGCCCTTGCCGCCGGCAAAATCGTCACGGGCGATCCGAATCCGCATCACCCGATCGAATGGAAGAGCGTGACGGCGGTAAAGCCGAACCGGAACGAAGCGTTTCTCGCCGCCGGGTTGCCGTCGAGCGATCCCGCGCCGGCGCCGATGAAAGACAAACCGTTGCTGAAGGCCGGCGAAATCTTGCTGGAGAAGTGGCAAACGAAACTCGTCCTCATCACCCTGGGCGAACAGGGCATGATGCTTTTCGAGCGCGGAAAGAAGCCGCATAACATTCCAACGAAGGCGAGACAAGTGTTCGATGTTTCCGGCGCGGGTGATACCGCCATCGCGCTCTTTACGCTCGCGCTCTGCTGCGACGCGACTCCGGTGGAAGCAGCGGAGATCGCGAACCACGCCAGCGCTGTCGTCGTAGGAAAGGTCGGCACGGCCACCGTTACGCCGGAAGAATTGAGAGCGAGCTTTCAAAATGACCGGCTCGCCTAACGAGGGCCGGCCCGCTGTATTCCTCGATCGCGACGGCACCCTGATGCGCGACGTCGATTATTGCGGCGATCCAGCGAACGTGGACGTATTCCCCCAGGCGCGCGAAGCGTTGGGCCGCCTAAAGCAAAATGGTTACAAACTGGTGGTCATCACGAACCAAAGCGGAATTGGGCGGGGCTATTTTGGCGAGGCTGAGTATCGAGCCGTCGAAGCCGAGTTTCTGCGCCAGCTCGGCGATGGCTTGATCGATGCGAGTTATCATTGCCCCGATTTACCCGCGAGCGATTCCATCCGGCGCAAGCCCGGGCCCGGCATGATCTTCGAAGCGCAACGCGATCATTATCTCGATCTGCGCCGCTCCTTCCTGATCGGCGACAAGGCGAGCGATATCGGCTGCGGACGGAACGCCAGCGTGCGAACGATTCTCGTGCAAACCGGATACGGAACGAGTCAGACGAACGCCGGTGCCGATTGGATCGCCCGCGATATCGCTGACGCTGCCGACATTATTTTAGAGCAACATGACTAAGGCCGTCGGAATTATCCCCGCGCGCTGGGGCTCGACGCGGTTTCCCGGCAAGGCGCTGCATCAGATCGCGGGCAAGCCCTTGCTCCAGCATGTTTGGGAACGCTGCCGGCGCGCGAAGAAACTCGATCGCCTCATCATCGCCACCGACGATTTCCGTATTGCCGAGGCCGCCTTCAATTGGGGCGCGGAGATTGCGATGACCTCGGCGAAGCATGCGAGCGGCACGGATCGGATCGCGGAAGTGGCCGACAAGATGAAGCCGTTCGCTCACGTAATTAACATCCAGGGCGACGAGCCGCTCATCGATCCGAAGTTGATCGATCGCCTTGTGCGCGAGTTGCAGCGCGACAAGAAGCTGGAAATGATTACCGCCGCCCATCCATTCGAGGATCCGAGCGACGCCGAGTCCTCACATCAGGTGAAGGTCGTGCTGAATAAAAACGGCGAAGCGCTCTATTTTTCGCGGGCGGCCATTCCGGCATCAAGGAGCGGCGGTTTACAAACCGCCGACGAATTAAGACGGCGGTTTGGAAAGCGCCGTTCCTTGCCTTTGTATTTCCGCCACCAGGGCATCTACGGTTACCGGCGCGATCTTCTCCTTCGCTTCGTGCGCTGGAAAACGTCACCGCTGGAGCGGGCGGAATCCCTCGAACAATTGCGCGCGCTGGAGAATGGAGTAAAGATTCAAGTGGTCATGACGGGCAGCGGATCGCCTGGCGTCGACACGCCGGAGGACGCTAAAGCTGTAGCCGCTTCGCTGTGCGAAACGCGGG
>JBEEHI010000027.1:0-3690 GCA_041167305.1 Verrucomicrobiota bacterium | reverse complement strand
CGGTCTCGACCCTGAAGAAATTTCCGGCGACGAAATTCGACCAGACCGTGACGGTATCGTTCCGGCTCGGGGTTGATCCGAAACAGTCCGACCAAATGGTTCGCGGAACCTGCCCCCTGCCGCATGGCAGTGGAAAACTGGTGCGGGTGCTGGTATTCGCGGAAGGCGCAGCTGCGAAGGCGGCAAAAGAAGCGGGCGCGGAATACGTGGGCTTCAAGGACATGATCCAGAAATGCCAGGAAGGTTTCCAAGATTTCGATGTGGCGATCGCGACGCCGGCTGCGATGGCGGAAGTGCGAAAGCTCGGCAAGGTGCTCGGCCCGCGCGGCCTGATGCCGAATCCGAAAACAGGCACGGTGACCGAAGACACGGCGAAGGCGGTTGGGGAAGTGAAAGCCGGCCGCGTCGAGTTTAAGCTGGATAAGAACGGCAATATAGCGGTGCCAGTTGGGAAATTTTCATTCGCGGACAATCAACTGATCGAGAACGGGACGGCCGTGATCGAAGCAGTGGTGCGGGCGCGTCCGGCGACGGCGAAAGGCCGATTCGTCGAAGGGATGACGCTAAGCGCGACGATGTCGCCCGGGGTGCACGTCGATCCATCTCCGTATTTAACTTTCTAACGGGAGCCAATTCGCCATGAGACCAGAAAAAGCGTCAATCGTTTCGGATCTTTCGGAGAAGCTCAACCGCTCGCCGTTCCTGCTGGTGACTGATTACCAGCGAATGAAGGTCGACCAGTTCGGCGAGCTGCGGAACCGGCTCGCCCCCGCGGGCGCGGAAGTGCGCGTCGTGAAAAACAGTTTTCTGAAACGCGCGATGGCGGATTCCGGGATGCCGGATGTCGGCGACAAACTGACTGGCCAGACTGCGATTGTGCTGGGTGAAAATGACGTCGCCCCGATCGCCAAGATTTTGAAATTGTTCGCGGCTGAATTCAAGATCGCGACGCTGAAGATTGGGGTGGTCGACAAAGCGGTGTTGTCGACCTCGGATGTCGAAGCGCTGGCGGAATTGCCGTCACGCGAAATTTTGCTGTCGCAGCTGCTTGGATTGCTGCTCGCGCCGGCGACGCGACTGGTTCGCGTCCTGAACGAGCCCGCGTCTGCGTTCGCTCGCTTGCTCGCCGCCAAAGCCGAGAAAGGCGAGGCTGCAGCAGCCGCAGCTTCGGCGGCGGAGGCGAAGCAAGAACAACCCGCTGAACCAGCCGCGCCTGAAGCGAAACAGGACGAAGCTCCTGCCGCGACGCCGCCGGAAGAACCAGCGCCAGCCGCAACGGCTGAGGCGCCCCTGTCAGAACCAGCGCCGGCGACAGAATCAACCACAGGAGAATCACCCGCTGGCGAAACGGCCGGCTAACCAAAAGAATTTCGCGACGCCGGATGGCGGAGCGAGCAACCAAAAACAACGTCCGGTCCCGCGGCTGCGGGCCGTAATTCTTCGGAAGCTTCCGAAGGCGGCGCATGAGAGGAAAATAAAATGGCAGATACAAATACAATCGTGGAGCAACTCAGCGGCCTGACCGTTCTCGAGATTGCTGGTCTGGTGAAGCAGCTCGAAGAAAAGTGGGGCGTCAGCGCAGCGGCTCCGGTCGCGGCAGCAGCGGCTCCATCAGCAGGCGCCGGCGCAGCCGCAGCACCCGCTGAAGAGAAGACCGCTTTCGAAGTCATCTTGAAAGAGATGGGCTCGAACAAGATCGGCGTGATCAAGGAAGTGCGCAGCGCGGTGCCGGGCCTCGGCCTGGCGGAAGCCAAGGCGCTCGTCGAAGGCGCTCCCAAGACGATCAAGGAAGGCGTGACCAAGGCGGAGGCCGAAGAGATCAAGAAGAAGATCGAAGCGGCCGGCGCCAAAGTCGAAATCAAGTAATTGCATCCCACCGCAACCCGGCGTGCGAAATTACCTTGCGCGCCGGGTGCCGGTGTGTCAGAAATCTTTTTGCTGGAAGCAGTAGAGTTATTTTCAAAACCGCACCCGACGGACAAAATTTAACAAGGCAACAAAACAGTGGCACGGAATTTGACGGCCTCTGTTTTGCTGCTATTTTTGCGCTCCTTGCTCGCGGCTGAGACCCGTGAGCATTTTCATTCGTCATCCCGTGTGCGGCCGGGGTGTCGTCAACAACCTCGGATATTGGTCTAGTAATTATGTCGGAACGTATCTACTTCGGAACCATCAAGGAAGGCATCGAGCCTCCAAACCTCATTGAGGTCCAACTCAACTCCTACGTCGATTTCCTCCAAAAAGACGTCCCGTTTTCGAAACGGAAGAATTCCGGCCTCCAGGCTGTGTTCAAGGAAGTGTTTCCGATCGAGAGCTACGATGAAAAGGCGACTCTCGATTTCAGCCATTACGAGATTGGCGAACCGAAGCTGACGGCCCTCGAGGCGCAACGGGAAAGCCAGACGTATAGCGCGCCCCTGCACGTCACCTTCCAGCTCCGCGAGGAGAAGGGGACGAAGGAAGAGAAAGTTTACATGGGCGAAATCCCGCTCATGACGCCGCAAGGGACATTCGTGATCAACGGTGCGGAGCGCGTGGTGGTGAGCCAGCTCCATCGTTCGCCGGGCATCGCTTTCGAATCGAGCATCCATTTGAACGGAAAGGTGCTCTACAGCTTCCGGATCATCCCGGACCGCGGTTCGTGGATTGAAGTCCAATTCGATACCAGCGACTTGCTTTACATCTATCTCGATCGCCGGAAACGGCGGCGGAAATTCCTGGCCACGACTTTTCTCCGGGCGCTGGGCTATGGCTCCGACGAGGAAGTCATCAAACTTTTTTACACCATCGAAACGCTCAAGCTGAGCGAGAAGCTTGGCGAGGAAGAACTCGCGACCAAGGTGCTGATCGCGGACGTGCTCGACGGCGAAGCCACGGTGGCGCGCGCCTTCGAGCCGCTCACGGCGGCGACCGTGCGCCAGATCATGGCGCTCGGCCACAAGGACGTAAAGGTGATCGACATCACCAACGACGACACCGTCGTGAAGGCGCTGAAGAAGGATCCAGCGCACGATCAGGAAGAGGCGTTGAAGGACATTTACCGCAAACTGCGCCCTGGCGATCCGCCGACGGTGGCGAACGCGAAGGCGCTCCTGAAGCGGCTCTTTTTCGACCCGAAGAAGTACGATCTCGGTCGCGTTGGCCGTTACAAGATCAACCAGAAGCTGAGCATCGACGTCGATCTCGGCGAGCGCATCGTCACGGACAAGGATTTCATCGGCGCGATCAAATATCTGATCAGCCTGCGCCGCGGTGAAGGCACGCTCGATGACATCGATCACCTTGGCAGCCGCCGCGTGCGGACGGTTGGTGAATTGCTCGCGAACCAGTGCCGCGTCGGTCTCGCGCGCACGGAGCGTCTCGTAAAAGAGCGCATGACATTGTTCGACATCAACATCGACGGCATGACGCCGCAGAAGTTGATCAACCCGAAAGCGCTCAGCGCAGTGATTCGTGATTTCTTCGGTCGCTCTCAGCTTTCGCAGTTCATGGATCAAACGAATCCACTGGCTGAGTTAACGCATAAACGTCGCCTCTCGGCCCTCGGACCTGGCGGTTTAAGTCGTGATCGCGCGGGCTTTGAAGTCCGCGACGTTCATCCGTCGCACTATGGCCGAATCTGCCCGATCGAAACGCCGGAAGGTCCGAACATCGGTCTCATCAGCTCGATGAGCACCTTCGCGCGGATCA
>JBEEHI010000026.1:0-18145 GCA_041167305.1 Verrucomicrobiota bacterium | reverse complement strand
AGTTTTCGTAGCCGGCCAGCCACGGGATCTCGTATTCAAGAAGCCGCCGCTCGCCGTGGACCCCGTACATGATTTGCATCTGCGCAGCGCTGCCAGCGATCGCGCGCAGCAGCCATTCGCGCCAGGCACGGGCTTCATCGAGATAGCCGGCATTCATTAGCGCGTAGAGCGTGTAGGTCGCGTCCCGCAACCAGCAAATCCGGTAATCCCAGTTCCGCACCCCGCCGATCTCTTCCGGAAGTGAAGTCGTCGCGGCCGCGACAATGCCGCCCGTCGGCGCGTAGGTGAGTCCCTTCAACGTGATAAGCGAACGCACGACCGCCTCGTGCCATTCACCGTGCGGCTCACATTTCTCCGACCATTGTTTCCAATACGTCGTCGTCTCCGCCAGGGCGTGTTCCGGATGGATCGCGCGCGGCTGTTCTTCGTGCGACGCAAACCAGGTCAGCACGAACGGGACGCGATCGCCTTTCGCCACGGTGAATTCGGCGACAGTGGTGAGATCTTCGCCTCGCGTTTCGATGGGCGTGCGCAGGATGAGCCCGTCGGGACCGGCGATCGCTTCGAGGTCGCCATTGCGTTTGCGCACCCACGGAATCACGCGGCCGTAGTCGAACCGGATGATCAATTCCATCTTGAGCTCGACGCTGCCCTGCAGCCCCTCGACGATCCGGACGATGTCCGGATTTTTCCCGCGCGGCGGCATGAAATCGATCAGGCGAATCGCGCCGCTCGCTGTTTCAATTTCCGTTTCAAGGATCAGCGTGCCGTCGCAGTAACGGCGCTGCGTGGCGGTGATCTCTTCCGTTGGGATGAATGACCAATGGCCATTCTCCCGATCGCCGAGCAATGCCGCAAAGCACGCCCCCGAATCGAAGCGCGGGAAACAGAGCCAATCCACGGAGCCGTCGCGCCCGACCAGCGCGCCGGTCTGGGTGTCGCTCAGGAACGCGTAGTCCTCGATCTTCATCGTGGCGGCAAATCTGTTGTAGGGCGTTTCTGTGAAACGCCATCGTCGAAGGGCGTCTGACACAGACGCCCTACAATTACGAGGAACGGCCTCCTTGTTTCATTCAATCGCGCTGCCATGTTTTGCTAGATGTCGGACGGTAAACTCATCGATCTCAGCCACACCGTCGAACACGGAATGATCACCTACAAAGGGCTCCCGGCGCCGATTATCTGCGATTACCTCAGCCGCGAAGCGTCCCGCGCACGTTACGCCGAAGGGACCGAATTTCAGATCGGCAAAATCGAAATGGTCGCGAACACCGGCACCTATCTCGACAGCCCGTTCCATCGTTATCCGCATGGCCACGATCTCTCCGAGCTCGCGCTCGAATCGCTGGCCGATCTCGATTGCGTCGTCGTTCACGCAACGGATCGCCGCGACCGTGCCATTGACCGGCTGCCGGTCGATCTCGCAACGCTCCGGGGCAAAGCGCTTCTCATTCATACCAGCTGGGACGTGCACTGGCGCACCGATCAATATTTCGAACAACATCCGCACCTCACGGGCGGCCTTGCCGAACAACTGGTCCGCGCCGGCGTCACTCTCGTCGGCATCGATTCATTCAATATCGATTCGACCGATGACGGAACCCGACCCGTTCATTCCGCTTTGCTCGGCGCGAGTATCCCCATCGTGGAGCACATGTGCGGACTCGACGCCCTTCCTGAGCGCGGCGCCCGCTTCTTCGCCGTCCCGGTCAAAGTAAGAGGGATGGGCACCTTCCCCGTCCGCGCGTTTGCGAAGCTTTAGCCTCGCTCCTGATCCTGATCCTGATCGTGCTCATGATCCTCTGTGAAACGAACGCACTCCTGCAAGATCAGGAGCAAGATCATGATCAGGAGCAGGAATCTCCTGACGCCAGCTTCGCGATCCCCTCCCGCGTCAGCCGGAAAACCGTCCACTCATTCATCGGCTCCGCGCCAAGCTTGCGATAGAACTGGATCGCCGGGTCGTTCCAGTCGAGAACGGCCCACTCCATTCGCCCGCAGCCCCGCCCTTTCGCAATTTGCGCCAAGCGCTTGAGCAACGCGCGGCCAAATCCTTTCCCGCGCACCGCTGGCCTAACGAACAGATCCTCCAGGTAAAGCCCGGGCCGGCCCAGCCAGGTCGAGAAATTGTAAAAGTAAACGGCGAACCCGACCGCCTCCCCGTTCTCCAACGCGAGCAGCACTTCAGCCGAGCGCTTCTCCCCGAACAACACATCCCGCAGCCCCGCTTCGGTCGCGACCACCGCATTCGGCTCGCGTTCGTATTCCGCCAGCTCGCGGATCAGGCTTAGGATGACCGGCACGTCGCCTTCGGTCGCGGATCTTATTTCGAATTCACTCATCGCGTTGAACGACCAAGCTGCATCAAGGAGCGGCGATTTCAAAATCGCCGACCTGCGACAACGGCGGTTTCAAACCCGCCGCTCCTTGATGCTCACCGTCCCATCACGGCTGGACGACGTTCAATCGATAAATGGTGAAGTCCCGCGTCTGTTCGACCAGCGTGGCCGTGTTCGCGAGGTGGTCGGCGAATTCCTTATAGTAATCGAGCCACCACTGCGTGCCCGCGTAAAAAACGAGATGAGTCGCGCCGCGGCTCCGGAGTTTTTCGAGATTCGCGATGATCTGCGCGCTATCGCGCGGGTTCCCGTCGTAGACTCCGTCTCCAAGAAAATGCCAGCCCTTGCGGTGCGCGTAATAGAAAATCGTGGGATCGCCATCGCTCGCCGCGATGATCAACGCGTTCGCGGTTGTCGCCTCGTTCAATTCTAATCCGAGGTTCCGCAGCCCGGCCGCGGCGGGACGATAGAGCGGTTGAACGCAGAAGTAGGACGAGATGGTAAACGAGAACACCAGAAGCACCGCGCCCAGTCCAAGAAGCATTCGCGGGACCGGGAGGCGCGATGCGATCCAGGCGCAGGCGCAACCAGCAAACAAAGCCGCGATCGGGACCAGCGGCAGTTGATACCATTGATGGCGGTTGCCGTAGCCAGCTAGGAAAACGAACAGCACCATCGCGGCTAACCACCAGTGAAACAGACGCGTGTGTCTTCCCCGCGGCACGACCAGAGCGCCCAGAAGCGTGAGGGCGAAAAGCGCCAGGGTTAAGCTCGAGAATGCAGTCTGCCGAACGAGTTCCCAATACCACCCGACGCTCATGATTCGGAACCCGCCTGCGCCAAAAAAGTGGTAAGGATAAAACTGCGTGGCGATCAGATGCGCGTGCCAGTACCAAAGCGCGGATGGAACCAACGCCACCACCGCGAAAAACCAAAGCTCCCACCGCGCGAACATCCCCCCCAAAGGAGCGGCGATTTTCCAATCGCCGTCTTCGTTCTTCTTCCTCGCGCGCAGCGCTAGATAAAATAACGGCACCCCGACGATCGCCGTCGGCAGCTTGATCAGCAACGCGAACGAAACCAGAATCGCCGACCAAACCAGCCATCGGAATCGGTCTTCCTCCACCCAGCGCAGGAAAAAATAAAGACCGATGATCGCCAGGCTGAGCGACGGCACATCCGGCATGAATGCGCGGCTCGCGACCACACTCAGCGGCGCGAATGCATAAAAAAATATCGCCCAGACCGCCACGACTTCGCCGAAAATCCTCCGAACCAGCCCGAAGAAAAACGGCAGCGCCGCCACAAACAACAGCACCCCCTGGATCCTTCCGATCCATTCCTGAAGGCCGGCGCTCCGGTAAATCAGCGCCGCGATGAATGGCAGAACCGGAAACTCCGTCCCAACATACCCGGGCTGGTCCCCGGCCCAGTCGATTTGCGGCCGCGTGAAATGAAAACCGTTCTCGAGAAAATTCCGGGCGATCGCCGCCACGTCGCTTTGCCGCCAGCTCCAAGGGTCGATGAACGGCTGGTCGATCCCGATCAGGCGCACCACGAGAGCCGCCACCACGATAAGAAGCACCATCCATTTGCCGCGGGACACGCATCGCGTCTTGACAAACCGCCCGGATAAAGTCAATCGAGTACACGCGCTCAGCCCGATCCCGGAATGAAAACCGCCGCTGCTCTTCTGCTCGCTCTCGCCTTCGTGTGGGTTGTCCGCGCGGCGGAAGAACCCGCACCGCTCATTCCGAGCGTCGTCGATTTTTCCAAGCTCATCCCCTTCCTGCCCGAGGCGCCCGCGACTTGGACCGCCGACAAGGCCGAGGGTTCCACGGACGATATCGGGGGCACGAAGATCACGAGCGTCCATCGCGATTACAAAAAGGGCGACGGCGACACCGCGCCCACGACATCGATCAGCATTCTCGATTCAGCGGCGAACCCTGATTACGTCTCGTCCACCACCGCAGCCTGGAGCATGAGCACCTCGACCCCGGAGGGCTACACCAAAACCCTCACCATCGAAGGCATGCCCGGCTTCGAGACCTTCGAGAACGAAGGCAAACACGGCACGCTTTGGCTGATGGTAGAGAAGCGTTATGTCCTCACCATCGAGACCCAGAACCAGGAGGCAAAAGACCTCCAGGAATGGCTGAAGCGAATCGATGTGAAGAAGCTGGCGGGAGTGAAGTAACCGCTGAGAGCCTGCGGCTCTCGCGGAAGCTCCAAATCCCAAGCATCAAAGAAATCCCAAGTTCCAAATCCCAATAGCCGCTCTCAAGGCAGATTCTCCTTGGAGCTTGATGTTTGGAGCTTCTTTGGAGCTTGGTGCTTGGGATTTGGAGCTTCCGGCGCTCGCGCCGGTTGCGGTTACGGTTTCAGCACCACCTTCACGCAGTTGTCTTCCTTGTCCCGGAAGATTTGATACGCGTGCGGCGCTTCAGCGAGCGGCAGGCGATGCGTAATGATGTCGTCGAGCTTGATCTCGCCGCGCTCCACGATACCGATCAGCTCGTCGATATATTTTTGCACCGGCGCCTGGCCGAAACGCATCGTGATCCCTTTGTCGAAAATCTGGCCGAGCGGGAACGCGTCATACGGCATCCCGTAAACGCCGACGACGGTCACCGTGCCGCCACGCCGCACGGCGCTGATGCAAAGCTTCAACGCGTTAATGCTTCCCGCTTGCAGGTGGACAATGTTCGAAAGCTTGTCGATCAGCTTCCGGTCCGCTTCGAGGCCGACAGCATCCACGCAAACATCCGCGCCGCGGCCTGAAGTCAGGTCGCGGATCGCCTGCACGGCGTCGCCGTCCGTGGCATTCACCACCTCCGACTTCGCCGCGCGGCGCGCCATATCCAAACGATACGGCTGGATATCCACGCCGATGACGCGGCCAGCGCCGCGCAGCCATGCAATTTTTTGCGCCATCAAACCGACCGGTCCGCAACCAAACACCGCGACGGTTTCCCCGCCTTTCAAATTCGCCCAGTCGATCGCGCTCCATCCCGTCGGAAAAATATCGGTGAGGAAAAGGACCTCCTCGTCCTGGAACCGATCCGGCACTTTGCGAGGGCCGAAGTTCGCGTAGGGCACGCGCACAAATTCCGCCTGGCCGCCATCGTATCCGCCGTAGAGATCGGTGTAGCCGAAGAGTCCGCCGCCCTTCTGATCCATGAGTCCGCCTTCTGGCCCGTACTTTTCCGGGTTCGAATTCTCGCAATGCCCCGGCAATCCGTCGCCGCAAAAAAAGCAGTGCCCGCACGCGATCGGAAACGGCACCACCACCCGATCGCCTTTTTGCACTGCCGTCACGCCCCGCCCCCGCTCTTCCACGATCCCCATGAACTCGTGTCCCATCACCATATCGTTCTTCTGCGGGATGAACCCGTTGAAGATGTGCAGGTCCGACCCGCAGATCGCCGTCGACGTTACCCGTACGATAATGTCCTCATCATGCTCGATCGTCGGATCTGGAACCTGATCTACTTGGACGTGCCCCGGCCGGTGAAAAACAAGCGCTTTCATTTTCTGGAGAAACGAAACCTAAAGCCGGACTGGATGCGGAAATCTTCTCGCGTCACTTTGCTAGCGCACTAGATTGCCCGCCGAACCATGGCCGACGAACGCAAAACACCAGAGCAACGCGCGCAGATGACGGACATCGAGCGCCTCCGCCATTCCGCGGCGCACGTGCTCGCGACCGCCATCCTGAAAATCTGGCCCGACGCCCAGTTCGCCGCCGGGCCGCCGGTCGAGAACGGTTTCTATTACGACCTCGAGCTCGGCCACCGCATCTCGCCGGAAGACTTCGAGAAGATCGAGGCCGAGATGAAAAAAGAAGTCAAAGCGAACCACACCTTCGAGCGGGTCGCCCTGCCGCGCGCCGAAGCCCTCGACATGGCCAACCGCGGCGTCCTTGGCGCGCTCGGTGAGCGATCTTCTCCATCGAAGTTCAAACTCGATATCATCCAGAACATTCCCGAGGGCGAAGAAATCTCGCTCTATCGCAACGGCGAGTTCACCGATCTCTGCGCCGGCCCGCACGTTATGCGCACGGGGAACATCGGCGCGTTCAAGCTCACCCACGTCGCCAGCGCCTACTACAAAGGCGATGAAAAGAACCCGCAGCTCCAGCGCATCTACGGCACCGCCTTCAAGAACAGGACCCAGCTCGACGAATACTTCGCCATGCTCGAGGAAGCGAAGAAGCGCGACCACCGCAAGCTCGGCAAGGAACTTGAGCTCTTCACCTTCGACGACGACGTCGGGCCCGGCCTGCCCCTCTGGCTCCCGCGCG
This sequence comes from Verrucomicrobiota bacterium, assembly GCA_041167305.1. Taxonomy (GTDB): domain Bacteria; phylum Verrucomicrobiota; class Verrucomicrobiia; order Chthoniobacterales; family UBA10450; genus AV80. The sequence continues at coordinate 11,500 of JBEEHI010000026.1, read as the reverse complement.
GAGCCGCGATCATCGACGAACTCGAAAAGCTCGCGAGAGAAACGGAGTTCGCTGCTGGATATCAACGCGTTCGCTCCACGAACCTCGCGCGCGAAAGCCTGTACATTAAGAGCGGACATTTGCCTTACTACAAAGAGTCCATGTTCCCGCCGATGGAGCTTCACGAACACGGTGAAGAAGACTCAGTAACTCAGCGCTACTACCTGAAGTCCATGAATTGCCCGCACCATCACAAGATGTATGCGGCGTTGCCGCGCAGCTATCGCGACCTGCCGCTGCGCCTGGCGGAATACGGGACCTGCCATCGCTACGAGCAGAGCGGCGAACTGTTCGGCCTCATGCGGGTGCGCTCCTTGCAGATGAACGATGCCCATCTCTACATGACGCCCGACCAGTTCGAGGCCGAGTTCAACGCCGTGAACGACATGTATCTGAAATACTTCAAGCTTTTCGGCATCGACCGATACGTGATGCGCTTCTCCACCCACGACCCAGCCCGGCTCGGCGAAAAGTTCGTCAACGAGCCGGAGCTTTGGAAACAAACCGAAGATATGACTCGCGGCGTCCTTCAACGCGCCGGGATCAACTACGTCGAAGTGCCGAACGAAGCCGCCTTCTACGGACCCAAGATCGACGTCCAGGTCTGGAGCGCGATCGGCCGCGAGTTCACTATCGCCACGAACCAGGTCGACTTCGCCCAGCCGCGCCGTTTCAATCTCGTTTACAAAGACCGCGACAACACCGAGAAGACCCCGCTCTGCATCCACCGCGCCCCGCTCGGCACCCACGAGCGTTTCATCGGCTTCCTCATCGAACATTACGCCGGCAACTTCCCTCTCTGGCTCTCCCCCGAACAGGTCCGCATCCTCCCCATCGGCGACGAAGCTCCGCTCCTCGAGTACGCGCACGCCATCCACGCTGAACTGCGCGCCCACCAAGTCCGCTGCGAACTCGACGCCAGCACCGACCACATCAAGTCCAAGATCGCGAACGCCGAGCAAATGAAAGTCCACACCATGCTCGTCATCGGCGCCCGCGACCTGGAAGCCAACGCCGTAAGCGTCCGGGTTCACGGCCAGGGAAATCTCGGTGCGAAGCCCCGGACCGAAGTCGTCGGCGACATCTTGTCATCGATCAAAGAGCGGCGAGCGTAGTCTCGTGAAGCGGGTCAACCGTTCCCCCTTTGGTTGGGCCTGGGCAATTTGCCTTTCGTTCCTTGCCCTCACTGCGAATTCGGAGGCGACGAATCCGGAATCGAAAGTGGAGGCGGTCATTGATGCTTTGCTCAAAACGCCGGCTCCACCGCCTGATTGGCGCGAACACCTGAGAAAACGGAAGGAAAGACCAGCTCGCAAACCGCCGCCGGATGCGCCAATTTCGGAATTGGCAAACTACTGGCGAAACGCGCCAGAGACCGAGATTCCCGATGACGCCACGCGGGCGCGCCTCCTCGAAGCCTGCGAGGCAGCGCCGGATGAGATCGCGGAATTTCTACCGCGACTGGCTCTCGATTCTCCCGAAGTGCAGGAGCGACTGAAGAAAGTTTACGACCGCTTGGTTACAGGACGCGGGCCTGGAGACGCGCCGCGAGCCCAAATGGTTCGCGACGCGCTCATGACGCACGGAAACCATTTTCGCGACGAGCTTGTCCGGCGCGTTTTTTTTCCGGACGACGTAACCGAGCCGGATTTTCGCGAGGCGACGTCGGCATTCCTTCGCCTCGACCGCGAAGGCGCCAAACAGCTTTTCCTCAAGGAGTCGACGAGCAGCAATCTGATGCATCGTGTCCTGGCGCTGTCGAATCTTCACGAGCATTTCGCTGCGAAAACCAACCCGCTAACTCCGGCGCGTTGGCTGGATGCGCTAAAGCGGATAGCGGCAGATTCGAAATCCGCGAGGGACCCACGCAGAATCGCGTTGTTATGCGTGATGGCCGAGAAAAACTCGGTCGACGATCAGTGGTTCTTGAATTTGTTTCACGACCGAAGTCTGAGTGAAGTAGCCGAGTATAACGTCGTAGGCCGCTCGCCAACCCTGCTGGGAGACGTTGTGGCAACAAGGCCGGACTATTGGATTCCGAAAATCGTGCCCCTGGTGGCAAGCAAGGATCCCTCGGTGCACGCGAATGCTGTGTTCGCCTTGATCCAATTTCAGATTGAAAACGCGCGCGCCGATGCGCTTCGTCCGCTGCTGCCCTGGCTCGAAAACCCGCGTTGGGCACCGGAACGAAAGGGATTTCTGGGGAGGCTGCGTCTTATTCAGAGTCTGGACCGAGTTGAACTTCCTGAGGCCGTGCCAGGGCTGCTGAAGATGGTCGAGACGGCGTCCGAGTGGGAACTCGCAGGGGCGGCCGAGGCACTCGCGCATCACAACGCACGTGAAGCAGGCGAACCGCTAAAACGCGCCCTAAGACGGGAAAAAGAAGAGCACCACCGAAGGACAATTACGCGGGCATTGCTCAAACTAAGCGCACTGTCTGTCGAGGAAATGGTTCAGGACTTGAAGTCCTTCGCCGAAAAAATATCGACGGCGGAAGGCCGGAAGGAAATCGAAGCCTCCGACGATCTCACGCCGAAGAAGCAGCTCGACCCCCGAGTGAGTATGGGAAGGGAACTCTCTCAGAGTGAGCTTTCCGATGACCGATTGAACGCCGAGCTGCTCGCGGAAGCCCAACGGCTTTCGGTCACGAACCCGGCAGCAGCAGACAATCTTCGACAATTCGTTGCCCACTGGCAAACGCCCAGCGCCATGAAAGCCATGGCTGATCGTTTACGGTCCGGTGAACTGACGGCGGAATGGATCAAGCAACTAGTCGAAGGTCGAGCTAAGCTTTCTGTTCCGCTTGCGGAGGTGCGCGATCTAAATGGCACTGCGCTCGGAGTGCAGGCCGGCGTGACCGGACGGCCGGAGCTGATCCAAGCAGTACTTTCCGGTAACGATCCGGTTGCGACGCGAGCGCTTCTGGCGGTGGCGCGACTCGGTCGCGTCGAACTCCCAATCGGACCAGTTGAAGAGCTTCTTACCTCGTCAAACAAACATCTCGCGAAAGCCGCCGAGCTTTACCTTGAAGCAAACGATTCGGCTCCAGCTCGCGAGGCCCTATGGTTGTATTCCAAGAATCAAGCTCGCGTCCTCGGTTACCCGCACTCGAGTGGAGAAGTCTGGAAGGGCGATATTTCCCGGAGCGAGGCCGCAGCCCGGGATCTTGTTCTCGCCTCAGGTGGCCCACGGGAAATTTACGCTCTACTGAGTGAGGGCACATGGGGCGGGCGCGGCCAGGCCCTCCTCCTGCGCTATGATACCCGCATTATTTTGCGGCGGGACGACGGGAACGGTCGTCTCGAAGAGCGCGAAGTAACGCCGAAAGAAATGGATTCCCTTAAGGAATGGATCGAACGCGAACAAATCGACGACCTGCCACCCTTCGATACGGGAACAGCCGACGGCGTGCAGTACGAATACCTTCACCTCACGGGCATGGGCGGTCGCCGCGTTTACATGAATAACCCACCGGGGGCTAACGCCGCCCCACGGGTAGAATTTGGGGATCAACCAACAGGGCCCGATCCGGCCATTTATGGCGAATTAACCACTCGATTGGAAAGCCTTAGCAAACCCGCCATGAAAGTCAGCTATCCCGCCCTTGAGAAAATACCGGGATATCGCATCGTCCACGCCAACGAGCAGGGCGAAATCAACAGCATTGGCATGAAGAACGCCAAGCCCGCGGTCAGCGTCAGGAACCATCACAACCATTCGCTCGAATGGCACGTTCTGACAGTGGATGGGCTTTCGGGTGACTTCACCGAAGAAGTTGCGCCTTCCGAAAATTCAGAGCCTTCCAGATCAGACAAAGCCGTTTCGCTGGAAGAAGGCCCGTTAAAAGGAAGCGTCTTGCTACCGGACTGGTCTGGGCAAAAACGCGACGATGGTCTGTGGGCGGTCACGAAAAACAAGAAGCGTGAGTTAATCGCGCGAGGCGTTTTTTCCCGGCCCGTGGTTTGCCCGGGCGGCGAATGGGTCGTTGTCGCAAAAACACCTAACTACGATTCGTGGAGTACGCCGAATGGCGTCGTGCGCATCAATCTTCGCTCGAAACAGATGTTTTCCGTAAACCTTCCGCCGGCCGACAACTTCGATCCCCTGGCATGGATCGCCGCGCATCAGCGCGTTCTCCTTTATCGGCAGCGCGACGACCCTCGCTATTTCGGGCCAAGCTACGAGCAGAGACCTGATGCCGGTCCAGAAAAACCGGAGTTTTATCTTCTCGAAGTTCCGACCGGCGATCATAAACGAATCGAAGGAGAATTTCGCCCGCTGCAACGGCTCGAAGGCCACGTGCTCCAACCCACGGGCGACCCAAACGAGTTCTGGGCCATAATCTTAGAAAAAGAGGATGACCCCAAACCGACAGCCGTGCTCGGCAGATACGACACGCAGCAGTTTCGTTTCACCGAAACGCTGCGGTTCCCCGACATGTGGTTCCATAGCTGGGATTGTTTCGTGGACGCGGCCAATCACCAGGTTTGGTTAGCCGTAAACGGCGATCTTCTCCGGCTCGCATTACCAGACGATTCCGCGCCTGGAAAATGAAGATGAAGTGATCTCTCAAATTTTGATCGACGTCTACCATGGACCTATCACATTCAGTTTGCGTAGGCTCGAACCCATCACCTATGAAACACATCCTGATACTAGCAGCCATGATCGTCGTTGGTTTGAGCGGCGAAGCCTTCGCGCGCCTCGGGCAGACCGAGGAGCAAGTCAGCGCGCTTTTCGGAAAGCCGTTTGATGCCGGCACGCCGGACAAAGAAGGCGTGACGACAAACATGTACAAGAATCCAAGCGGTGAGTATCACGCTCTGGTCCAATTTTTGAAAGGTCACAGCATCGCCGAAGCTTATTCGCGAGTGGATGGGGGCAAGCTTTCGGAAAAAGAAATGTCGATTTTTCTCCAGGGAAATTCCGGCGGCAAGGAATGGATAAAAGATCCAAGCAAGCTCGCGTGGGAAAGAAGCGACCATCGCGCCAAGGCGTGGTACGAAACGCTCTCGGGACGACCGACCTTGCTTATCCAGGCGAAGTAGCAGCGCCTCGCGACTACCGGGTTACGCCAACATTCGATGAAACTTCTCACGTTGCTGCTAACTGCGTTGTTCGTTCCGCTGGTTGCCGCGAAAACAGAAGAGAGCGGCGGCGATATGACTGCGTTCACTGATCTCGAAAAACAACATGCTGGCAGCCGCATCGGCGTGGCCGCCATCGACCATTCGACAAATCGGCGCGTCGAGTACCGCTCGGACGAACGATTCATCATGTGCAGCACGTTCAAGGTTCTCGCGGCGGCCGCGGTTTTGAAGCGGGTCGATGAGAACAAGGAGAAGCTGGACCGCTTCGTCCGTTACGGAGAGGCGCAGCTCATGTCCTACGCGCCGGTCACGCGCGAGCACGTGAAGGAAGGCGGGATGACTTTGGAGGCGCTCTGTGCCGCCGCGGTCGAGCAGAGTGATAACACGGCCGCCAACCTTTTGCTGGAAGCGATCGGCGGCCCGGAGAAGTGGAGTGCGTTCGCGCAGAGCCTGGGGGATAAATTCTCGCGGCTCGACCACAACGAACCTGATCTCAACATCGCCAGGCCCGGGAAGGAGGACGACACGACGACGCCGGCGGCCATGTGCGCCGATCTGCAGCGGTTGTTCACGTCGGATGTCCTGTCGGTCGCGTCTCGGACAAAACTTGAGGGCTGGATGCAGCAAGGCCAAACCGGCCTGAAGTTGATTCGAGCGGGAATCGCGGCCGATTGGAAAGTCGGCGATAAGACCGGACGGAGTGGAGACGGCGCGACGAACGATATCGCTGTCCTGCGGCCTCCAAGTGGCGGCCCGATCTTCCTCGCCATCTACACAGTGGACCCCGCAGAACCCCAGGATGCGCGCGATCAGCTTGTCGCGGAAGTGGCGAAGGCCGCCATTGAGCTGCTCAAGAAACAGGAGCGCGAACGCTAAAGATCCCATCCCTCAGCGGTCACGTCGATGCGCGCCGCGGTGACGTCGCCGAGGAACTGAAGACGCCGTGAAGCTTTGTCCGCCGTTGGGAAAAGCTGCAGGTAAAGCTTTTCGCCGGCATCCCGCTCTTTCAGCCAGTCGCGCTGCGCTTCGCGGAGAAGCGGAACCCGATCTTTGTCCGCTTTCGCGAGGATCTCGGAGTACTTCTTGTTCAGCTCCCGATCCAAGGTATCAAACCTCAGCTTCAATTCCGCCTCGGGTGGGAGGGAATCGATGGGCTCGGCACAAGCTAATGGCCCACGCTTTGCCCTACTCAGCTTCCGCGAGTAATCGGTTGCCTCGAACTTGTCGGTCCGAGTATTAAAGTAAAGAAAGCCGCAGAGCATACTTCCTTTCTTCTCGCCTCCACAAAGCCGGATCAGGAGACGACTGGAATCGAGGCTCCAATTACCGAAGGCAGTCATCGCGTAAACACCCGCGGCGGAATAGTCCATCTTCAACGCTCTCAGCTTGACGCCTTGCTCCCAGACGAGCTCATTGAAAGCACCTTGTTTGCCGACGACCTCGATCCGCAGCGGCTTCATGAGGTGGTAGATATTGCCGTAGCGCAGCCCTGAGCCAACGTGCCGCGTCCCGAAGAGCCATTCTTCGTTAGGCGAAAAGTGAAACTCGTCGTCGGTTGGTGAGTCGGCCGACTGCTTCGGCAGCTTCACGCGTTGAGTCGGGTCTTTCGTGGAAACCACCCAGATGTCTGCCGTGGCGTCGTCTGCCGATTGATCGGGGAACTTGGATTCGATCCGAAAGGCGCCGCTCGGACTAGTGTAGAGGACTTCAGTTGGTTCTTCAGGCTTAACGACCGCCGGCCGACTAATGAGGAGAGCCGCCACTAATCCGATCTTCGCCAAACATTCCCGGTTCATTATTCCAGCGCGCAACCCTCGACGCTCATGCGAACTTGTTTGATGGAAATCCGGAACGCGAGACAAAACAAAATGGCCCATGAAAACTCCCGGACGCAGCGGTGCAGTTGTCCCGGACAATGAGCGAGAGTTCTGGCGAATGTCTGCGCGTCGCGACTTACAACGTCCATGGCTGCCGCGGAATGGACAGGCGCCGCTCGGAACAGCGCATCGCCGAAGTCATCGCGGCGCTGGACGTGGACGTGATCGGGCTACAGGAACTCGATCTCAATCGCCGGCGATCGACGGGTGTCGACCAGACGGCGGTGATTACGGACGAACTCGGCTGGCATGGGTTCTTTCATCCTGCTTTGCGCGCAGGCGACGAGCAGTTCGGCGACGCGATCCTGAGCCGCCATCCGCTGCGGCTACGCCAGGCGAAAGAGCTCCCTTCCGTCACGACCCGTGTCTGTCCTGAAAGCCGGGCCGCGATTTGGATGGAAGTGGAAGCTCCGGGCGGAAAAGTGCAGGTAATCAATACCCATCTCGGGTTGGGCCGCCGCGAGCGTTTGATGCAGGCGGAACTTCTGGGCGGGCCGGAATGGCTGGGCCGCGTCGAACCCGGGGATCCGCTCATCTTACTGGGAGACTTCAATAGTCTGCCGGGCTCACCGCCGTTAGAATCTCTAGCCCGTCAATTGCGCGACACTCGCACTCTCGTCACACCGTCCCCGCGTCTCAGGACCTTTCCCACTCGCTTCCCCTCGCTGGCGGTCGATCACATTTTCGTGAACGACAGGTTTCGCGTCGATTCAGTAGCTGTCGTACGCAATGCCGGGACGCGCATCGCCTCCGATCATTTCCCCGTGGTGGCGGATCTACGTCGCGCCTGAATCCACAGATGTCGCGCTATCGCTCTTCGCTCCCATAAGTTTCATTCGGTCTTTCCGCGGATCGGCTTTCCATCAGGGTCGATGTAAACTTTTTCTATTTGCTGGCCCCGCTCGTCGTAGGTTGCTTTCCAACCGTGGTAGCCGTCTTTAAGCACCATTGGTTCGTCATTGAGTCCGTGATAAGTCTGCCGGACGACGTTTCCCCGGCCGTCGTAAGTGAACTTAACCGTCACATAGCCGATCGAAAGCAACGCGGGTTTTTCATCCAGGCCCAGGTAAGTCGTGGCGGTTTCGTTACCGCGCTCGTCAAACTTGGATTGCCAGCCATGGTATCCGTTCTTGTGAATCACCGGCTCGCCGTCGTTCCCGAAAAACGTGACCTTCGTCGCTTTCCCGCGGGCGTTGTAGGCAAACTTTACTGTCGCAAAACCAAGGCTGCCCAGGACCGGCTTGTCATCAAGGCCGAGCAAGGTCCGAACGAGTTCGTTACCGCGCTCGTCAAATTTGGACTGCCAGGCATGGTAACCTTCCTTGTGGAGGACCGGCTCCTCGCTGACACCGTAATAGCTGGTAAGCGTAGCCTTCCCGTGCTGGTTGAACGTCGCCTTCATGATGGCATAACCCTCGGCCATCAAGATCGGTTTTTGATCGAGACCGATAAAGATGGTGGCCGTTTCATTGCCGCGCTCATCGTAACGTGATTGCCAGCCATGGTAGGATTTCTTGTAAAGGACTGGCTCCTCTTTTACGCCATAGTAAGTCACCTGGGTGCTGTTGCCGTGGATGTCGTATTCCCATTTCACCTTCGCGTAGCCATCCGGCATCCGGATCGGCTTTCCATCCAGCCCCAGGTACGTCTTTTGGCTCCGGCGGCCGTGGTCGTCGTATTTCGATTCCCAGCCGTGATGGCCGTCCTTATGCAGGACCGGCTCGTCATTTACACCGTGCAGACTCATCCGGGTCTCGCGGCCACCGGCGTCGTAGGTTGACTTCATGGTGGCGAAGCCGGCGGTCAACAGGACCGGCTTTTCATCGAGGCCCACGTAAGTCGTCGCGGTCCGGTTTCCGCGCTCATCGTATTGACCATCCCAACCGTGGTTGCCGTCCTTGTGCAGGAACGGCTCGCCGTTGGTCCCCCAATACCGTTTTCGTGTGACCTTACCGCGACCGTCGAAAATATTCACGACGCGATGAATGCCGGAGTCTCGCTCGAGGGTGGGTTTGTCCGCCGCATCGAAATAGGCTTCCTCGAGTTCGTTGCCATCGGAGTCGTATTTTCGGCGGACAATGGCATAACCGCTGGTGATGACGACCGGTTTGCCGTCGACACCTATGAAGGTGGTCGCGACTTCGTTGCCGCGCTCATCGTATTCCGATTCCCAGGCGTGGTTGCCATCCTTGTGGAGCAACGGCTCCCCGTTCACGCCGTGATAGCTCTGGCGTGTCTTCCTCCCGCGCGCGTCAAAGCTTGACGACATCGAAGCGTAACCGGAGACGATCAGAGTAGGCTTGCCGTCCAGGCCGAGGTAGGTGGTGGCAACGGTATTACCGCGCTCGTCATACTGCACGGCCCAGGCATGGTTACCATCGCGATGCAACACGGGCTCATTGTTGACGCCGTGGTAGGTCATCCGGGTTACTTTGCCCTGGCCGTTGTAAACCGACCGGTAGATAGCAACGCCGGCCCCGAGCAAGGTTGGTTTTCCATCCAGGCCCACGTAGACGGTCGTGATCGCGTTCCCTGATCCATCGTATTCGGCTAGCATGCCGTGGTAACCATCCTTATGCAGCACAGGCTCGCCGTTGGCCCCGTGATAGGTAGTCCGGGTCGAGCGACCCAGCGCGTCGAATTCGTTCTTTGAGCTATACCAGCCGTCCTTGACCGGCATCGGTTTCAGGTCGGGACCGATGGAGCGCACTTCGGTCATCCAGCCTTTGTCGTTATAGGAAATAACCAGGCCGCAGTTACCGGCGTTATCGATCATGTTCTTGCCGTCAGCGTCGAGTGAGAGTAACTGCGTAACCTGCCCGCCAGAGTTATGGCCGATGTTCTGGCCGAAAGCGCCATCCGGCCCCGCCGCGGGCAGGTTCTTTCCGTCTCGATAGGTGACGCGATCTTCCCAGCCATCCTTATCGTAATGAATGGAGACGTATTCGGCCTGCGAGCTGCGCTGCAATTGCGGGAACCCATCCGGGCCAACGAAGCGCGCCAGGCGGGTATCGGCCGGGCCAGGACCCGGCGGCGAATAGATGAACCCAAAGACCATGAACCCGTCGCGATCGAGGGCGCGCTCGTAGATGATTTCGCCGTCGGCGTTGGAAATGAACTCCCACTGGCAGACGGTCTGGAGTCCTAGCCGCTCCGCGCGCGCCTGGGTTTGGCTCCCTTCCGGGTCGCCGCTATCGGAGTCTCGCTTCCACAAGTAGGTGCCGACGGTGTGGTTCGTGGTCGGTTTCAACCGCGCATCGACCGCGATCATTCGAAAGGCCGGCTTCCAGTGCCACTTCCACCCATCGCGGGTGATGCCTTTGTGGATCAGCAAGAACGAGACAGCGTGATGGCGCGCGTCCGCCTCGGAAATCGGGATGGTGCCGACCGGGAACCCGTTCCGCTTGGAGAAGTCCGCGAAGTAAGCCTTATGCTCCTGGACAAAGAAGTAGAAGCCGCCCCAGATCGTAGCTATCAGCGCTACCGCCAGGGCGCAGGCCACTGCCAGGGTCACGCGTTGCTTGCGCCTTTGCGCTACCTGCTCGGCGCGCAGCCGTTCAGCCTGGGCCAATGCTTCGCGGGTGAGGCGCGAGTCGCGGCTGGCCTTGATAACAGGAACGAGGACGTCGTGGGTAAGCTCGACGCGCCGGGTATGGTGCCGGTCCTCATAAGCGAGCAGCCGGCGGTTCACTAACTCATTCAGGATAGGCAGGGTGACATCGGGCCTGGTCAGCGCGTCATCCAGCGCGGCGCTGTTGCGATGGCCACTCGCGGTCAGAAGCTCATCCTCGATAAAGAGCCGCACGCCCGGCGGAAAATCCGCCAGCGTCCGAAGGTAGAAGTCCTCGAAGATCTTGTGCTGTTCTACATCGAGAAGGTCCGGGGTGACTTTCGCTTCCGGTCCCCGGGCGAGGCGCCGCTCGTTCAGCTCGCGCAGCACCAGGCTCAGCAACGCCGGCGCGACCGTGATCTCGTCCGACTCCCCCGCTCCTCCCGCGACGTATTGCACGATCCGTTCTTCGACTCCCGGCGCCAGCAACGTCGCGCCCAGCGCGATGACTTGCCGCGCCTGTTTCTCACCCATCGGGAGAAGACGCAGCCGGTTTTGTCCGAGCGCGCGGAAATGCGAACGAATCCGGTCGAGGTCCGCAAGATAATCCTCGCGCATCGCCAGCAGCACCTTGAGCGGCGTGGGCTTGAAATTGAATTCCTTTGCGCGCGAAGGATCATCACGGAGCGCGGACGGCGGACGGTTCTCCACGAGGTCGGCGAATTCCAGGATGAACGCGTTTGCTTGCGCCGCTCTTTCCGGCGTTTCGCGGCCGAGCGTGAAGAATTCCTCGAACTGATCGAACGCCAGGAACGGTGTGACCAAATCGTTTCGCGCGCTCCAGAAATGATTTCCTTCGCGATGAAAATATTCCCACAACGTCTCGTCCGGGCGCGGCTGCGGAGCTTCCACCCTCGCTGCGATGGCCGCGGTCGTGATGGCGT
>JBEEHI010000025.1:0-3316 GCA_041167305.1 Verrucomicrobiota bacterium | reverse complement strand
GAGGTCGCGACCGTTCGCCGGATGATCACCGACGCCATCGAAACCGAAAAGACCGGGCTCTGGGGCCGCGCTTACATTGACGGCGCGCACAATACTGCCCCGAGCGGTTTGGGTGTGGGCGATCAATGGCTGGTGGAAATTCGCGACCAACTGCGCAAGGCCGGCGTTCCGCTCATCTACGAGGATACGCCCGAGATTTTTCCCAATAGCTATCCGATGACGGATTGCGCGCTCTATTTCGGCTGGTATGCCGGGACGATGGCTGGCCCCTTCACTCAGCCCGATTTCCAGTTCGCGCCGGGCGCCATTGCCGTCCACATCCATTCGTTCAGCGCGAGCACGCTTCATGACGAAAAGGCGAACTGGGCCGGGCCGCTGGTGACAAAAGGCGCTGCCGCCACGATCGGCAACGTTTACGAGCCCTATCTTCAGCTTACGTCGCACCTGAACATTTTCAGCGACCGGCTCCTCCACGGTTTCACGTTTGCCGAGAGCGCTTACATGTCGGTCCAGACGCTTTCGTGGATGTCAGTAATGGTGGGCGATCCGCTTTATCGGCCTTACGCCTCCTGGTTGGACCTCGCGGAAAAAACCGAAACGCAAAAGGCCGCGTCGGATTGGCGCGCGTATCACGATTTCGCCGCGAAAAACAGCTCGCTGCCCGCGGTTGAGTATCGTGCGGCCGCGAAGCAGTTCGCAGCACGGACGCGTAACGCGCCCATGCTGGAGGACATCGGTTTAGTTGAAGCGGCCGCGGAAAATTACGCCGGCGCCACCGGGTGTTTCGATTTGGCGCGGACGACCTACACGAAGCGCGACGACATTCTGCGCACCGTCCTGCACGAGGCGGAGGCGCTGGCGAAGCAGAACAAGCCGAAACGCGGCGTCGATCTTTTGCGAAGCGTGCTGAAGATTGTCCCTGATGCGCCGGCCTCGGCCTTGCTCAAGAAAATGGAGACGGAACTCCGGGCAGTGAAGCCAGTGAATCCACGGAAACCGCAGTAGCCGTCATCCCGAGCCGCGCAGACGGCGAGGGATCTCGCAAGCGCTCGAAGATCACGCAACCTTCAATCGAAATAGTCGGCAGCATGCGCTCCGCGCATCGCGAAAGCGTGTTTTGGGTGATCGACCCTGCGACCGGGAGGTCCCTCGGCGTGCTGCGCCAGCCTCGGGATAACAGCGTTAACGCGGCTCGCTGCTAACGAATAATCCCGCGTTCGCTCGACTGAATGAACTCCAGAATCTGGGTGATCTCGGCGCTGGCGGGCAACTCCTGCTGGATCGCTTCGATCGCCTGGCGCGTGTTGTATTTCGAGCGGTAGATCAATCGAAACGCTTCCTTGATCGCCTTAATGGTTTCGGACGCGAATCCAGTTCGCTCGAGACCCACGACATTAATCCCGCGCACCTTCGCCGGGTTCCCGTCCGCGATCATGAACGGCGGAACGTCCTGCACGATTTTCGAACAGCCGCCCGTGATCGCGTAGCGGCCGAGCCGGCAAAACTGATGCACGGCGGTGAGCCCGCCCATGACCGCGTGATCGCCCACCTGGACATGGCCGGCGAGCGTTCCGTTGTTCGAAAAGACAACCGCGTCCCCGACCGCGCAATCGTGGCCGATGTGGCTGTAGGCGAGATAATTTCCGCGGTGCCCGATCCGGGTTTTGCCGTCTGCGGTCGTGCTCCGGTTCACCGTCACGAATTCACGGAAAGTATTCTCGTCGCCGATCTCGAGATACGTCGGTTCGCCCTGGTATTTCAAGTCCTGCGTTTGCTGGCCGATCGAGCAATAGGCGTAGAATTTATTGCCCCCTCCGGCCGTCATTGGGCCAGACAAGGTGACGTGATGTTGCAGCCAGCAGTCCGCGCCGAGAACCACACCGGCGGCGACGATGCAATAGGGTCCAATGATGGTGCCCGTCCCGATCTCCGCCTTCGCATCGATGATGGCGGTCGGATGAATCTGCGCGTCGCTCATTGATCCATGAAAGTGAGCATCAGCTCACACTCGGAGACGGTCGCTTCGTTTACCGAACAGCTGCACTTCAGTCGAGCCAGGTTCTTGCCGCGCGACTTTGTTAGTTCCGCCGAAATGAAAAGTGTGTCGCCGGGATAAACCGGTTTGCGGAATTTCACTTCATCGGCGCTGACGAAATAACCGAGGCGCCGGCCGCTGCTCTTGGTGATCTTCATCATGAGGATGCTGGCCACCTGCGCCATGGCTTCCAATTGCAGCACGCCCGGCATCACCGGATGCCCGGGAAAATGTCCGCCGAAGAACGGCTCGTTGATCGTCACCGATTTCACGCCGATACAGCGCGTCTCCCCTTCGAAGCGAGCGATCCGGTCCACCATCAAAAACGGATAGCGGTGCGGCAAAAGTTCCATCACCTGGTTGATATCGAGGCCGCCTTCGCCGGGTGGAAACGCGTGCGACTCGAGGAGCGGCGTCGAGCGCGCAAATTCGCGGGCGAGCACCCGCACCAGCTCGGCGTTCGCGCCGTGACCAGGCTTGACCGCGATGACATGGCCGCGGATGCGTTGCCCGAAGAGCGCCAGGTCGCCGATGATATCGAGGATTTTGTGCCGCACGAATTCATCCGGGAAACGCAGCGGTTCCTTGCTCAGGACCGCGTCCCCGCGAATGACAATCGCGTTCTCCAGGCTGCCGCCTTTGATCAGGTTCTTGTCCATCAACTGCTGGACGTCTTCGTAATAAACAAAGGTGCGTGCGGGCGCGAGTTCCCGCTCATAAATCGCCGGCGTGATCTCGGTGGAAAAGAACTGGGTGAACTGTCCATCCGGCCCGGCTTGCGTGCAGGAAATCCGGAACTTCGGATCGGGCAGGACCACGAGAAGCGATCCGCTTTTCGTTTCGACATGGATCGGTTCCCGCACATCGAACACCCGGCGCGGCGTCTCCTGGGAGACGATCCCGGCTTTCTTGATCAACTCGACGTAAGGCCGCGCACTGCCGTCGCCGATCGGCGGTTCGTTTGCGTCCATCTCGACGATCGCGTTGTCGACCCCCATAGCGGTCAGCGACGAAAGAATGTGCTCGACGGTATGTACGCGGATCGAGCCTTCACCGATCGTGGTCGAGCGCTCGACGGTTTTCAGGTTCGCGATCGTCGCGTCGATCGTCGGCTCGTCCTGCAAATCGCGGCGCTTGAACTTGATTCCGAAATCGACCGGCGCCGGCTGAAGTTTAAGCGTGACCTTTTCTCCGGTATGCAACGATGTGCCGCTGACACTCGCGCTCTTGGCCAAGGTTTGCTGAGGCTCGGAAGACATAAGGGCCTTAACTAAACAAAGA
>JBEEHI010000024.1:0-2696 GCA_041167305.1 Verrucomicrobiota bacterium | reverse complement strand
ATCGATCCGGTTCTCGAGAAAATTTCGAAACACGGAATCAATAGCCTGACCGCGTCCGAACGACGCGCCCTCGACCGCGCCCGTGCCCGTCTGTTAAAAAAGCCGTAGTGAATCGGCTGGCGGACTTTTCAGAAACGCGTTTGCGAATCAGCGTCGTCATCCCGTCCTGGCGGGACGCGGACAATCTCCAATTGCTCCTGCCCGGTTTGGCGGCGCAGGAACGCGTCGCGGAAACGATTGTGGTGGACGCTTCCGGCGATGAAAAAGCGGAACGGATCGCGCTCGCCTCGAGCGCAACCTTTCTCGCCTGTCCGACGCCTAATCGCGGCGAGCAAATGAATCTCGGGGCCGCCGCGACCAGCGGCGACGTGATTCTTTTCCAGCACTGCGATACCTGCCTGGAGGATGCGCATCTCGAAGCGATCGAGATCGCGCTGGCGGACCCGACCGTGGTGGGTGGCGCATTCTTTCGAAAATTCGATGGGCGCCACCCGCGTTTGATGTGGCTGGAATCGGTCGGGCGTTTCCTCACGCGCCGCGGCGGCACGCTCTACGGCGATCAATCCATTTTCGTCCGGCGCGAGATATTTCATCGGCTCGGCGGCTTCGCGAAGATTCCGTTGATGGAAGACGTGGAGTTCTCCCGGCGGTTACGCGCCGCGGGAAAAATAGCGGTGCTCGATCCGCCGGTGGCCTCGTCGGCCCGGCGTCACCTGCGAAAGGGCGCGTGGCGCACGACGATCCAGAACGGGTTGTTCATTGTGCTCTATAATTTGGGGGTTTCGCCGTATCGGTTGCATCGGTGGTATTACGGGGACGCCGCCACTTCAGTTCCGCGCGAAAAAGCGATGTCGTCCTGAGGCGGTCCAAAAGCTCCAAGCTCCAACATCCAAGCTCCAGAGAAGCACCAAACAAAACATCAAGAATCAAGATCGCAGCCGAGTTTGGAGCTTGAAATTTGAGTATTCTCTGGTGCTTGGAGCTTGGAATTTGGAGCTTTTGACCGGCGAGATTATTCGACGGTCAATGATCCTTCGCGCATCAGCTCGACGAATTCCTCCCCTGTCGGCGCCGCCATCAGCGCGTCGCGCCGGGCCTTGTCCTTCACCACCCGCGCCAGCGCACCAACGCAGACCAGATAACTCGTCACCATCCGTTGCGGGACGCCGACTAAAAAAATCAGGTGCACCAGTTCGCTCGAATACCCGAAGGAAATTCCCGGTGTGCTCCGGCCGATCCCGAGGATGAGGCGATCTACGAGATCGGTCCGCGCGTGCGGGAACGCAACACCTTCGCCGGTGTTCGTGGAAGCCCGGCCTTCCCGTTCCATCACGGCGTCCGCCAGCTTGTAGAAATCCTGAACGAGGCCGGCGTCACGGAGCCGTTCCACGATCTCGAGGATCGCTTCCGCTGCTGTCTGCTCGCGCAATTCCAGTACCACCAGTTTTGGATCGAGGATATCGTTGAGGAGCTTGGCCATTTGAAAACGTCCAGCGATTGATTGGATTGACGGACGAATCCGAGTTATCGAATTATCGGGGCACTCGTGGCAACTGAAAACAATCCGACCGGCACAACCGACGAGGCGACGATCTCGTGGCAGAAAAGCCTCTACGATCCCGGCTACGTCAATGCGATGTCGCATTTCTATCGCGGCGAGCTGGGACGCATCATGGTCTGGCGCCAGCGCCTCGACATCACCACCAACTGGGCGATTACCAGCAGCACCGCCATTATCACGATCGCGTTTGCGAACCGCGAGGTGCCGCACCTGATTTTCTTTTTCAACCTCGCGATCGTCTGGGGCATGCTCTGGATCGAGGCGCGCCGCTATCGGTTTTACGACGCGTTTCGCGCCCGGGTCCGGATGCTCGAAGCGCATTTTCTCGTCCCGATGGTGATGGAGAACCGCGAGATGCTGCAGGGCGAATGGAAGAAGCTCGTCTGCGAAGATCTGATTTTGCCGTCGTTCAAGATCAGCAAACTGGAAGCGGTCGGGCGGCGCCTGAAACGGAATTACGTTTTCATTTTCATCCTCATCATGGTGGCGTGGGTGACGAAAATTTTCCTTCACGCCTCGATGACGCTCGATGGCGTGCCGGCGTTTTATCGGGCGCTGCGCGTCGGCCACATACCGTCGTGGATCGTAGCGGTCGTTTTTGTCGGGACTCTCGCTAGCGTGATTGGGATCACGATTTACGTCGGCAAGAAGACGACCGGCGAAGTCTCGGAATTTCGGACGCACCGTTCGCTGTGGAAGATCTAGAAAGCTTTAAGCTTTAAGTTTGAAGTAAACAGCGCGCCGGCTAATTCCCCTTAAAGCTTAACACTCAAAACTTAAAGCTGATGGCCACGAGCGCTCACGCATTCGCGAAACTTTGTGACATCGTGGCGAAGCTTCGAGCCCCGGGCGGCTGTCCCTGGGACGCCGAGCAGACGAACGAGACGCTGCTGCCGCCGCTAATTGAGGAAGCGTACGAAGTGGCGGGCGCGATTCGCGCGCGGGACGATGCCAATCTGCGCGAAGAACTCGGTGACGTGATTCTGCTGGCGCTCATGCACTCGGAAATCGCGAACGAGACCGGGCGGTTTCATATCGACGAGGTGCTTGAGGAAGTGACGGAGAAACTGATCCGGCGGCATCCGCACGTTTTTGCCAGGAGCGACGTGAGCGACACGGCAGGCGTGGTGAAACA
>JBEEHI010000023.1:0-10193 GCA_041167305.1 Verrucomicrobiota bacterium | reverse complement strand
TGGAATTTGTCCGGCTTCGCGATGGCGGGCTCGTAGCCTTTGCCCTTCTTCGTCAGAATGTGGAGCAGCACCGGCTCGTCCTGCGTCTTAAGAAACTCGAACGTTTTGATCAGAAGCGGAATGTCGTGCCCGTCGATCGGCCCGTAGTAACGGAGGCCGAGTTCTTCGAAGATCACGCTGGGCACCAGCAAATTCTTCACGCCTTCCTCGACCTTGTGCGCGAACTCGACCGCGCTCTTTCCGGCAATCGCTTCGATGAACCGGCGCGCTTTGTCGTGCAATCCCGCGTAAGTCGGGTTCGCGACGATATTGTTCAGGTAACTGGCGATCGCGCCGACGTTCTTCGCGATGGACCACTCATTGTCGTTGAGCACCACAATGAATCGCCGGGTCTGCGATCTCGTATTGTTGAGCGCTTCGTAACTGATGCCGCAGGTGAAGGCGGCATCGCCCGCGACCACGACGACGTTCTCATTCCCGCCGCGCAAATCGCGGCCGACCGCCATGCCCAGTCCGGCGGAGATGGCCGTGCCGGCATGCCCCGCACCGTAGCAATCGTGTTCGCTCTCGGTGCGCAGCAAAAATCCGTTCAGGCCCTGGTATTGCCGCATCGTCCCGATCCGATCGAGGCGGCCCGTGAACATTTTGTGGACGTAGCCCTGGTGGCTGACGTCGAAGACAAACTTGTCTTTTGGGGTTTCGAAGACGCGATGCAACGCGATGGTCAACTCGACGACTCCGAGGTTCGGGCCGAGATGGCCGCCGGTTTGCGAGAGCACTTTGATCAGCTCTTCGCGCACTTCCTGGGCGAGCTGCGGGAGGTCCTCCTCGCTTAGCGCCTTGATGCCGGCCGGCGAACGGATCCCGTCCAATAGCCGCGTGGCGGTGGCTGTCTCAGAAGAGGCTGACGTCGTCATTCTTGTTTGCTCCTTTTTCCTCCGGTCGCGCAGCAGGTTCCTTCTCCGCGGCCGGCTCGAAATTCTTTACCACAGGTTTGCCCGCATTGTTACGAGTAATGATCTCGATCCGCTGCTCGGCGCTGGTCAGGCGTTCCTGGCAAATCTTCACCAGCTTCATCCCTTCCTCGTAACGCACGATCAATTCCTCCAGCATCATCTTGCCGGATTCCATCTGCTCGACGATCTCCTCGAGCCGATCCATCGCCCCTTCGAAATTCAACTGGGGCTCGGTCTTTTTCTGGGCAGAAGACATGTTCCGGCAATTAAGCACCACGCGGGCTGGATAAAAAGCGCGACTTGTGGCGGGATGTCGTGTTTCATAGCGCGGGCGTTTGCGGCGGGGAGATCGCAAAAAAATCCAGGGGAACGAGAAGATGGATCGGTCTAATTCCTGCTCACTTTTTGCGAACAAATCAATCGCCACCTCAGCTTCGGCTGGGACTCTCCTGCGGCAGCAACTCTTAATAAGATGAGACGTTATTTTCCAGGGGCAGGATGGGCGGCGGTAACGGCAGTGCTTTGCTGCTTCTTGGCCCCGGCCGCTTTCGCGATCTCAAGCGCGGTCAATCTTTCCACCCGCATGGTCGTCCAGACGGGCGACAACGTTTTGATCGGCGGGTTTATCGTTTACGGCACCGGCCAGAAGAAGATCGCGGTCCGCGCGATGGGTCCGTCGCTTCCAGTCGCGGGGAAATTAGCCGACCCGATGGTCGAGCTGCATGATGCCACGGGCGCGATCGTCGCTTCGAACGATAACTGGCGCTCTTCGCAACAGAACGAAATCATCAATGCCGGGCTCGCGCCGGGGAACGATCTGGAATCGGCCGTGATCGCGACGATCAATCCCGGCGCCTACACGGTCGTCGTCAAAGGCGTGAACAACGGCACCGGCGTCGGGCTCATGGAGATTTACGATCTCGACCCCGACGGCTCGCCCGCCCGGCTCGCGAACATTTCCACCCGCGGCAACGTGCTCACCGGCGACAACGTGATGATTGGCGGCTTCATCGTGCGCGGCGACGTGCCCAAGCGAACAATCGTACGCGCCCGGGGCCCATCCCTGTTTTTGAATGGCGTTCCGATCGCCGGACGGCTCATGGATCCGGCGTTGGAATTGCGAGACGCCAACGGCGCCTTGATCAAGGCGAACGACAACTGGCGAAGCGACCAGCAGGCCGAGATCGCCGCCAGCTCGATCGCACCAACAGATGACAAGGAGCCGGCGGTTGTCTGGACGCTATCGCCCGGCAACTACACGACGATTGTCAGCGGCGTCAATAACACGACCGGCATCGCGCTGGTCGAGATGTACGATCTTGATCAACCGCCCAGTGCCGACGGTTCCACCCTCTACATCACGGAAATGCGCCCGCAGGGAGCGGCCACTTCGCAAGGTTCGGGCACCGCTACTTTGCGTCTCGCGGCTGACGGCAAATCGGCGGTGATCGCCTACACCTACTCGAATCTCACGGGCCCGATCACTGGCATGCACGTTCACGCCGCGGACGGCAGCATCATCTTCGATATCGACTCGGCGACACCGCAAGCCGACGGCACCCTGATCTGGGTCTTCGTTCCGGTCGGTAACTTCTCCGTCGCGGATATTCTGAACCTGATCAAAACCGGCCAGACGTACGTGAACGTTCACACGGCGTTGTATCCCAATGGCGAGATCAAGGGCTTCTTCAATTTGTCCAGCGGCGCGCAGAGCGCTCCCGTTCCGACCCCGCCGCCCGCTTTGCCGGGGGGCACTCCGACCGCAGCGGCAGCGGGACGTTTCCTCTCCCAAGCCACCTTCGGCGCGACGGATGCGTTGATCGCCCAGGTGCAAAGCCAGGGATATGACGCGTTCCTGAACGGCCAATTCGCCGCGCCGATGTCGTCTCATTTGGCGTTCGTCGATACTGCAGTCGCCGCCTTGCCGAGTCCGAGTCCATCGCCCAGCGCGACTCCGAACCAGCCGACATTGACGATGACGAACGACGCCTGGTGGACACATGCGATCGCCGGCCAGGACCAGTTGCGGCAACGCGTCGCGTTTGCCTTGAGCGAAACCCTTGTCGTGTCGATAAACAGCGCGGGGCTCGCGAACCGGCCCTTCGCTTTGCCCACTTATTACGACGTGCTCGTGCGGGACGCGTTTAGCAATTATCGCCAGCTGCTCGAGGACATCACGCTGAACCCGGCGATGGGTGCGTACCTCAACATGCTCCAGAACGACAAGGCCGATCCTGCTCGCGGAACTCTGCCTAATGAAAACTACGCTCGCGAGCTAATGCAGTTGTTCGCCATCGGTCTCTACAATTTGAATTTGGACGGCAGTCTCACTCTTAGTTCGAGCGGATTCCCGATCGCGACCTACGGTCAGGATGCAATCCTGGGAACCGCAGCGGTGTTGACCGGCTGGACCTACGCGCAGCCGGGCGTGGCAAACCCGGTATTTCGTCCTGGTGTGGCCACGCAGAGTTGGCGCGATCCGATGATCAATATCGCCGGTCGCCATCAGACTACGGCGAAAAACATCCTGAACGGGGTCACCCTTCCCGCGAACCAAACGGCCGCGCAGGACTTGAAGACAACGCTCGACACAATCTTCAATCACCCGAACGTCGGCCCCTTCATCGCCCGGCAGTTGATCCAGCGCCTGGTGACGAGCAACCCCAGCCCCGGCTACATTTACCGCGTAACGGCGGTATTCAATGACAATGGCCAGGGCGTGCGCGGCGATTTGAAGGCGGTCGTGCGCGCGATCCTGATGGATTACGACGCGCGTGTCGGTTTCCTCGCCGCCCAGAATGCGGGCCACGAGCGCGAGCCGGTCCTCCGCGTCACGAATTTGTTGCGCGCCTTTAACGCTACGGCGCCGAGCGGCAAATACTCCGTGCGCAACGCCTACGCGAACCTCGATGAAGAAGCGATGCATTCGCCGACGGTCTTCAATTTCTTCGGACCCGACTACTCCGCGCCCGGGGCGATCGCCGCCGCCGGGCTGAAGAGCCCGGAATTTGAAATCACCACCGATACCACGGTGATCTCGACTACGAATTACCTTCGCACGGGCATCTACACGGGCCTCGGTCCATCGAGCGACCGGATCACGCTGAATCTCACGACCGAACTGACCCGCGCCTCCGATCCCGCCGGCCTGGTCGATCACCTCAACTCCGTCCTCATGGCCGGCGGCATGTCTTCGAGCATGCGCAATATCATGGTGAACGCCGTCACCCAAATCCCATCGAACAATCCGACCGAGCGCGTCCGCACCGCGATCTATCTCGTCGTCAGTTCTCCTGAATTCGTCGTCGACAAGTAAGTATGGAAACCACTCGCCGCACCTTCATTCGCCAGGCAGCCTGCGCCGCGCTCACCACCACCGGGATTCTCAACACTATCTTCGATCTGCGCCGCCTCAGCGCCGCGCCGCTCGACGCCAGCGGTTACAAGGCGCTCGTTTGTCTGTTTCTCTATGGCGGCAACGACGCGAACAACCTCATCATCCCTCACGACACAAACGGCTACGCTTCCTACCTCGCGGCCCGCGGCGCGCTCTCCATTCCACAGGCCTCCCTCCTTCCATTGACGATGCTGAACGGCGATGGGCGCGATTTTGGGCTTCACCCAAACCTGACTGAGCTGCAGGGCCTCTTTAATCAGGGCAAGCTCGGCGTCGTAACGAATGTCGGCACCCTGGTGGCGCCCGTGACGCGCGCCCAGTATCTCGCCGGTGGAGCGGCCGTGCCGCCGCAGCTTTTTTCTCACGCCGATCAATCGGTCCAATGGCAAACGTCGGTGCCGGACCAGATTTCGAAGACGGGATGGGGCGGCCGGATGGCGGACATGCTGCAATCGCTCAACGCTGGTTCGAAGATATCGCTCAATATTTCCATCGCCGGCACAAACACGTTCGAAGTCGGCAACACCGTTCTGCCCTATATCCTATCGCCGAACGGCAGCGTCGGCCTCGCGGGCTTCGATAACAGCGCCAACGCCAACGTCCGGTTGCAGGCGTTCAAGGATTTGCTCGCTTTGCCCCACAACAACTTGTTTGAGCAGGCCTATTCGGACACCGTCTCGCGCTCGATCGCGGCCAACGATTTGCTCACGACAGCGCTGTCGGGAGTTCCGGCGTTTCAAACCGTGTTCCCAGCCACTGGCCTCGGTTCGCAACTGAATATGATCGCGAAGCTGATTGCGGCACGGACCAACCTCAGCATGAACCGCCAGATTTTCTTCTGTTCGGTCGGCGGTTACGACACCCATGGCGATCAACTGACCGGCCAGGCGAATCTCTTCACCGAGCTCAGCCAGGGCCTGAGCGCGTTTTATAACGCCACCAACGAGCTGGGCATCGCGCAGAATGTGACCACGTTCACCGCGTCCGATTTCGGCCGCACTTATCCGACGAATGGCACCGGCTCCGATCACGGATGGGGCAGTCACCAGCTCGTCATGGGCGGCGCGGTCCAGGGCGGCAGATTGTTCGGCACGTTCCCGACGCTCGCGGTCAACGGCCCCGACGATACCGGCCAGGGCCGCTGGATTCCGACGACGTCCGTCGATGAATTTTCCGCGACGCTCGCGACCTGGTTCGGGGTTAGTCCTTCGAATTTGTCGACGGTTCTGCCGAACATCGGGCGCTTCGCCCATCCGGACCTCGGCATCTTCGGGTAAGTCCCTACTGCAGCGCTGTCATTCCGAGGCTGGCGAAGCGCGCCGAGGGACCTCTCAATTGCAATAGGCGCTACCGCGAAACATCAGGCGTTCGATGACGGTGAGCGCATGACTTTTCGCGGTAGCGGTTCGGCGCCTGTGAGGTCCCTCGCCGTCTCCGCGGCTCGGGATGACAGGCAGATTCTATTGCGATGCCCAGCATCCGCGATTAACTGCAAACCGTGAACTGGATCGCTAAACAGGACGCCCGGCATCGCATCGTCATCTCGCTTGCCATCGCCACCGCCGTCTGGTTCGCGCTGCGGGGCCGCGTCCAAACCTCGACTCAGTCAATCGTCACTTGGGACGTCTTCGCGCTGTGCGTGCTCGCCCTCGCGTGGCTCACCATCCTGACCACGCCGCCGGAAAAACTGCGCGCCCGCGCCCAGATGCAGGACCTGAGTCACATCCTGATTTTCATTTTCGTGCTGGCAGCGGCTTGCGCCGGATTGTTCGCCGTCGGCTTTCTCTTCTTCAACAAAGCCGTGGTCACGGAACGTTCGCATTTTTTCCTCCACCTCCTCATGAGCCTCATAGCCGTGATTTGTTCGTGGATGCTGGTGCACACCGTGTTCGGTTTGCGCTACGCCCACACCTTCTATGGCGATCCCGACGGCCCGGCCGGTCCCAAGTCGCACGCGGGAGGCCTCGAATTTCCCGGTGACCGCGAACCCGACTACATGGACTTCGCCTACTTCTCGTTCACAATCGGCATGACGTTCCAGGTTTCAGACGTCGTCATTACGTCGCGCGATTTCCGCAAGCTGGTCCTCGCGCACGGCATGCTCTCCTTCGGCTTCAACACTGTCATTCTCGCGCTGACCCTCAACACGGTCTCGGCCCTGTTCTAGATTCCCTGGAGCCGACCTGCGCTCGGGCCGTTGGGCCGCTTTCTTCCCGGCGCGAGGGCGTGCCGACTCCATCCGTAATTCCCGCCGGAGGGCGCTGGCATATCCGATGCTTGGTATGCCGCAGAACGATGACCTTCCTGAAAAAGATCCTGCTGGTCGATCACGAGCCGCAAGTCACGGCGCTCGTTAGGCGGGCCCTCGAGAGCACAGGCCGTTTTCTGGTGAAAGTGGAAGCCGACGTCCGGCTCGCTCAGCACGCCGCTCCCTGGTTCCGGCCCGACCTTGTTCTGCTCGATAGCGCCAAGTCAGCGGACAGCGAGGAAATGAATCGGCAATTGCATAACGAGCCGACTCTGAAGGACACGCCTTTCCTCTATCTCAGCGGCAATCCGACCGCGGAGAAGAAAGTCATGACCGGCGGATTCCTCAGCGGCTTTAGTTTCCTCGCCAGCGCGGTCACGCTGGATGATCTCGTCCGATTCGTCGAAGAAATGGTCAGCCCTGCGCCGCCGGTGCAAGTCCGCTCCAAAGCGAAGCGCTAACCGATCGCCGCCCGATAACCGGCCGCGTCTTTCAACTGCTTCACCTGCTCGGGATCGTCCATCTTCAGCACGAAGATCCAGCCTTCGCCGAATGGATCGGTGTTGATCAACGCGGGATTTCCCTCCAGGGCTTTGTTCGCTTCGACCACGGTTCCGGAAACGGGCGCGTAGATGTCGCTGGCAGCTTTCACTGATTCGACTACCGCGATTTGTCCCTTCGCGGTCGCCTTCGCCCCGACTTTTGGCAGCTCGACGTAAACAACATCCGTCAGCTCCGCCTGCGCGTGATCGGTGATGCCGACGCGGGCGTTCCCGCCCTCGACGCGCACCCATTCGTGGGACTCGGCGTAATAAAGATCGTCAGGAACATTCATGGTTTTTTGTAGAGCGGTTTTTTCTCGATGACTGCCGGCAGTTTCCGGTCGCGAATTTCAATCTCGATCTCGGTGCCCACCTTCGCGTGCGCCGCCGCAACGTAGGCCATCCCGATCCCTTCGTTCAAGCTCGGCGATAAGCTGCCGCTGGTGGTCTCGCCAATCCGTTCGCCTTCCCGCCACACAGAATAATGCGGCCGCGGCGGCGGGCCTTTGCCCTTCATGCGAAACGCGACGAGCCGGTTCGGCGTGCCGTTCTCCTTGGCGTCAGCCAGGACTTCACGGCCGACGAACTTCGGCTTCTTCAGGTCCACGAAGAACCCGAGGCCGGCTTCGATTGGGTTGTGGTCCGGAGAAAGATCGGAACCGTTGAGCGGATAACACATCTCGAGGCGCAAGGTGTCGCGCGCGCCGAGCCCGCAAGGACGGATGCCGAGTTCCTTTCCTTTTCCTAGGATGTCGTTCCAAACTTTGGCCGCATCTTTCGCCGCGAAGAAAACTTCCACGCCATCTTCGCCGGTGTATCCCGTGCGCGCGATGGTCAGCTTGATGCCGCCCGCATCGAAGTCCCTGATCTGATTTCGCGCCGGCAACTCCGCTTCTTGTCCGACCATCGCCTGGAACAGCTCGGTAATGCGCGGCCCCTGGATCGCGACCCCGCCAAAATCGGCGCTGCGATTTTCGAGCGTGGCGTTATCGCCCAAATGCTTTTGGAGCCAGGCGAAATCTTCATCGGTGCGCGACGCGTTCACCACGAGGAGGAATGTTTCCGGCGCCGTCCGGTAAACAATCAGGTCGTCGATGATTCCGCCGTGCTCGTTCAGGAGAAAAGTGTATTGCCCGGTACCCACCTCTAGCTTGTCGATATTGTTCGTGAGCATCTCGTTGAGCCACGCGCCGGCGCGCACACCACGCGCCACCAGTTGCCCCATGTGAGAGATGTCGAAGACGCCGACGTTCTTTCGCACCGCCTGGTGCTCGTCGATGATCCCGCTGTATTGCACCGGCATGATCCAGTCACCGAACGGGATCATCTTCGCGCCGAGCCGCACATGCTCGTCGTAGAGCGGCGTTTTCTTAGGCGCGGCCTCGGTCATGAGCGTCATCCTAGATGCCGCAACTTTCGTGTCAACGCACGCGCCGCGAGTTGAAGCAGGCCGCGCTTACTCTACCGTGCTCGCAGCGATGACCATGCTGGACAAACTCGAAAGACGGCTCGGCTTCATCGCCATCCCCGGCTTGCTGCGTTACGTCGCGTTCCTGAGCGCGCTGGTTTTTGTCCTCTACAAAGTGGACCCCACCTACCTCCGGTTGATCGATCTTGACGCCTACGCCGTTCTGCGCGGGCAAGTCTGGCGGCTCTTCACCTACATTTTTGTGCCGCAGCTCGGCAGTCTCATTCCGCTGCCGGATTGGGTGAACGCCGCCTTCTATGTCTTGTTTCTCTTGTGGATGGGCAACGGCCTCGAGGCCGCCTGGGGATCGTTCCGTCTTACCCTGTTCTTTCTCATTGGCATGATCGGCACCACCATTGCCGCGTTTTTGTTCGGCGCAGCGTTTTCGAACATCATGCTGACTTCGTCGCTCTTTTTCGCCTTCGCCCGATTCTATCCGGACACCGTGATCTACTTCGCCTACGTCCTTCCGCTCAAGGTGAAATGGATCGCGTGGGGAACAGCGGCGTATCTGCTCTTTCAATTTCTCTTCCAGACCATGGCTTATCGCGCCGCTTTCATTGCGGCCATGGGGAATTATCTGCTGTTCTTTGGGCCGGAGATTTACCGGTCCGCTCGCCAACGGAAAGATGTCACGGAACGGCGTCGGCGTTTCGAACTGGACTCGCGCGAAACAGAAACAGAGGCGCTCCATAAGTGCGCGACGTGCGGTGCCACGGAATTGACGGACGCGAGTCTTGAATTTCGGGTGGCGCGAGATGGCGAAGAATATTGCCTCGCCCATTTGCCGCGGCCCGCGAATGCTCCGGTCTGACCCGATGGACAAAAACGACGCGCCGCTTATTCCCGAACTAGGCTGGCATTGCCTCCATCTCTATTACCGGATCGAGCATGGGCAATGGCAATTGCTCAGCGCCGAGGAACAGCGGACGGCGAAGGTCGCACTCTCCTCTTTGGTCCAGGAAATTCGCGCGCTCGAGTCGACGCAGCTTCTTACTCTGAGCATCGTCACGCCCAAAGCGGATATCGGTTTCATGTTGATCACGCCCGACCTGCATGCGGCGAATCGGATCGAGAAACAGCTCAGCCTGGTGCTCGGGGCCGATGTGCTCGTTCCCGTTTACAGCTATCTCTCACTCACCGAAGAGAGCGAATACAAGACGACGGCGGACGATTACGCCGCGGTCCTCGAGAACGAACAAAAAATCAGTCGCGGCACGCCGGAGTTTGAGAAGTCGATGGCGGCGTTCGAAGAGCGCATGAAACACTACCGGCATGAGCGCGTTTACCCCACGCTCCCCGATTGGCCCGTCGTCTGTTTCTATAACATGAGCAAACGGCGCGGCGAACATCGCAACTGGTATGCGTTGCCTTTCGAGGACCGCCGCAAGCTCATGCTCGGCCACGGCGCCGTCGGCCGGCAATACGCCGGCAAAGTGAAACAGCTCATCACCGGCTCGACCGGGCTCGACGACGCGGAGTGGGGCGTCACGCTGTTCTCGCAGGACACGTTTCAGATCAAGTCGATCGTTTACGAGATGCGCTTCGATCCAGTCAGCGCCGAGTATGGCGAGTTCGGCGA
>JBEEHI010000022.1:0-19911 GCA_041167305.1 Verrucomicrobiota bacterium | reverse complement strand
TCAGCTCGAAGCCTTCGAGAATGTTGAGCATCTCGAGAAGGACCAGGCCGCCGGAAGAGGGCGGCGGCATCGAGATGATTGCATACCCGCGGTAACTTCCGCGCAACGGTGTGCGCTCCTTCGGGGTGTAGTTCCGCAGGTCATCGGCAGTGATCAACCCGTGAGAGCGCTTCATGTCTTCCGCGATCAATCGCGCTGTTTCCCCTTCGTAGAACTCGCGCGGTCCCTTCTTTTGCAATCGCACGAGCGTGGCCGCCAGCTCCGGTTGTCGCAGCGTTTCTCCCTCCTGATAAAATTTTCCGGCGCTCAGAAAAATCCGGCGACTCTCGGCAAATGGCGAAAGGATCGCCTGATTATCCTGCAAGAGGTTTGCGGTCCGCTTCGACAGGGGAAAGCCGTCCGCCGCCAGCTTTCGCGCCGGCTCGATTAGCTCCGCCCAGGTCAGTTTCCCCGAGCCATATTTTTTCAGGGCGAGAGCGAGCCCCGCGACCGTTCCCGGAATTCCAGAAGCGCGGTAACCGAGCGTGGACGACTCCTTGCCTTTGATGAGTTGGCCATCCGGGCCGACAAACATCTCGCGGGTCGCGGCCGCCGGTGCGGTCTCGCGATAATCGATCGCCGTGGCTGTCCCATCGTTCCGCCGGATCATCATGAACCCGCCGCCGCCGAGATTGCCCGCCTGCGGATAGAGGACCGCCAGCGCAAACGTCACCGCGACCGCCGCATCGACCGCGTTCCCGCCGCGCTTCAGGACATCGACGCCGATCTGCGAGGCCGCGCGCTCCGTGGATGCCACCATCCCGTGCGGCGCTCGCGTCGGCTCGCGCCAGGCCGCGTCGGTTTCAGCTGTCGTTAGGCAAACGCCGAGGAAAAGGACGAGTAGTTGTTTCGAGCGGCACATCGCCCTGCATACTGAAACCGAAAATGCGAATCTCGAAGCTCGAAATCCGAAGCAAAGAGGAATCACCGAATATTGTGGAATGACTGAAACGGAGGCTCCCCGTTTCGAACCTTTCGGGTTTTCCTAATTCGAATTTGTTTCGAGCTTCGAAATTCGGATTTCGAGTTTGGACTCGACACGCTTCCCCGCCGCATCCGAGCCTTTATCCATGATCGCCAAGACGATTGCGGTAGCCGCGGCAACTCTGCTTCTCGCCTTGCCCGCCTGCTCGCGTTCCCGCGACGACGCGCACTCTCGCGATATGGCCGATCGCGTGAGGGGCGAATGCCTTCACGCCTGGAACAACTATGAGCGTTACGCCTGGGGCCACGATGCCCTCAAGCCGTTGAGTAAGACCCCGCACGACTGGTATGGACAGTCGCTCCTCATGACGCCCGTCGACGCGCTCGACACTCTCATCCTCATGAAGCTCGACGCTGAAGCGGACAAAGCGCGCGCGCTTATCACGACCGAGCTCTCTTTCGATCGCGACATCTACGTGAAGAACTTCGAGATCACGATCCGGCTCCTGGGCGGATTGCTCTCGGGTTATCAGCTCACCGGCGACAAGCGCCTGCTGGAGTTAGCCGAAGATCTGGGAAACAGATTGCTGCCCGCTTTCAATTCCCCGACCGGCCTGCCTTACGTCTATGTCAACCTTCGCACCGGCCAGGTTCGTGATCCGATTTCGAATCCCGCCGAAACCGGCACCCTACTCCTGGAGTTTGGCACTCTCAGTAAGTTGACAGGCAAATCCGTTTTCTACAACAAGGCTAAACGCGCTTTGGTCGAGACCTATAAGCGCCGCTCAGCGATTGGCCTGGTCGGCTCCAGCATCAACGTCGAGACCGGCGCCTGGATCGATCCCGACAGCCACGTCAGCGGCGGGATCGATTCCTATTACGAATACCTTTGGAAATGCTGGCTCTTGTTCGGCGACAAGGAATGCCTCGAGATGTGGAATGCGAGCATCACCGCCATCCAAAAATATCTCGCCGACGAAGTGCGCGGCGAACTTTGGTACGGCCACGCCGACATGACCACGGGGAAACGCACCGCGACGACCTACGGCGCGCTCGACGCTTTCTTTCCCGCGTTGCTCGCGCTTTCCGGCGACATTCCGCGGGCGCGGCGGCTCCAGGTGTCGTCCTTCAAAATGTGGAACCTGCACGGCATCGAGCCGGAAGAGATCGATTACAGCACGATGAAGGCGACGGCGTTTACGTATCACTTGCGCCCGGAAATCGTCGAATCGACCTACTACCTTCATCACTACACCGGCGATCCCGAGTATCGGCGGATGGGCGAGACCATCTTCAACGATTTCGTGAAACACTGCCGCGTCGAGAACGGCTACGCCGCGCTGCAGAACGTCATCACGAAAGAGAAGCGAGATGAGATGGAGAGCTTCGCCTTCGCCGAGACCTTCAAATATTTCTACCTCCTCTTCGCGCCGCGCGAGACGCTCGATTTCGATCACGTCGTCTTCAACACCGAGGCACACCCGCTGCGGCGAACGTGGTAGGGACGCTCAAACTCGAATCTCGAAATTCGAAATCCGAAACAAATTCGAAGGATCAAAAACGCGGAAATAACCCAAACGCCGGCTTCCCCGTTTCGAACATTCCGGCCTTCGAGTTTAGAACCTTGTTTCGAGCTTCGGATTTCGAAATTCGAATTTCGTTCTGCGCTTCGAGGTCCATCGAGTCTCTAAAAGAGTGATGCCGGATTCACCCGCCATCCCGACTCGTCCACGCCAGACCTATCGCAGCCCGTTCGCGATCATGACTGTCCTCTTTTTCATGTGGGGATTCATGACGGTCTTCAACGACATCCTCATCCCGCGTTTCAAGGACGCTTTCACGCTCGATTACTTCCACGCCATGCTCGTCCAGTTCGCGTTCTTCGGAGCGTACTTTATCGGTTCGCTCATTTACTTCGGGATCTCCGCCAGCCTCGGCGATCCCATCGCGCGGCTTGGTTACAAGAACGGTGTCGTCATCGGCCTGGGCATCGCCGCGGTGGGCAGCGGCCTTTTCTGGCCGGCGGCGGCGTTGCTTTCCTACCCGCTTTTCTTAACGGCGCTCTTCGTCGTCGGTCTCGGGTTCGCCATGCTCCAGATCGCGGCCAATCCTTACGTGACAATTCTCGGACCGGAACGGACTGCCTCGAGCCGGCTGAATCTCGCCCAGGCTTTCAATTCACTCGGCACCACTCTCGGTCCGTTGGTCGGGGGCTATCTGATCTTTCAATACTTCGTCCGCACCGGCGCGCATGGCGCGGACTCCGTGAAAATGCCTTACCTGGCTTTCTTCACTGTCTTCGTTCTGCTGGCCGCGCTGTTTTTCTTCATTCGCCTGCCCGACGTCGGTGAAGGAAAAATCGAGCCGGGTTTTGCCGCGCTGAAATTTCCACACGTCTCTCTCGGAATGCTCGCGATTTTCATGTATGTCGGCGGTGAGGTCGCGGTCGGCAGTTCCATCATCAACTTTCTAGGGCAACCGGCGGTCGCCGGTCTCACCCAACTGCAAGCCAGCGGTTATGTTTCGCTCTTCTGGTTTGGCATGTTGATCGGCCGTTTCATGGGCGCGGCCGAACTCAGCGACCTGTCGCCGCGGACGAAGCAACTCCTGCTCGCTGCCATTCCTCTCATCGGCGGCGCCATCGTTGTCGCGATTCGCGGATGGGCCACGGCGCGAATGTATCTGCCGGCGCTGCTGCTTTGCTGGCTTTTGTTCCAGGGCGGAAAAGGATTGGCCGGCCGCACGCTTATGATTTTTTCCCTGACGGTCTGCGCTCTCCTCGCCGCTGCGATCATCGCCGGCGGCAAGTTCGCGATGTGGTCCGTCATCGGAGTCGGCCTTTTTACTTCCATCGGTTGGTCGAACACGTTCTCGCTGGCGATTGAGGGCACCGGCATTTACAAAAGCCAGGCGTCCTCGCTTTTGGTCATGGCCATTCTCGGCGGCGCAATCCTGCCGCCGCTCCAAGGTCATCTCGCCGATCGCTGGAGTTTGCAGTTATCCTACCTGGTCCCGCTCGTGGCTTACGCCTACGTCGCATTCTACGGCTGGAAAGGACACAAGATCGGTCGCGCGCGCGGGTGATCGGAGACGCGGCCGCGCAGAAGTGGCCTTACAAGCAATCGCCAACTGGCCTTGGCGCGCGACCCCAAAAGTGTTCCTGTTCCCGCGCTCAACGAGTAAAAAAAGCTGGGGTTTATCTGCCAATGAGACGTCTCTCCGCGCTGGTCGCGTTCTTCGCCGCGCGACTCACTGTTTGCGCGCAGAATGGCGTCATCGATCTCGCGGCGTTGCCGAATTACGCCAATCAGCAAGTGCCGGCCTACATCCTCAAAGACAACACCCCGGATGAAAATCCGATCTCGGATTACGGGGCGACGCTGGGTCGCGTTCTCTTTTACGATAAGCGGCTCTCCCGAAATAACACCGTGAGCTGTGCCTCCTGCCATCAGCAGGCGCACGGATTCAGCGATCCATCGATCGCCAGCACCGGCGTCGCCGGGATGACCGGGCGCCATGCCATGCGCCTGAGCAACGAGAAGTTCGGCAACGAATCACATTATTTTTGGGACGAACGCGTCACCTTTCTCGAAAACCAGATTACCGACCCGATCCGGAACGGTATCGAGATGGGGTTCAGCGGCGCCGGCGGCGACCCGGCTTTTTCCGATCTCATCGCGAAGCTCTCCGCGACCCAGGAATATCCGGTCCTCTTCAAGCTGGCGTTTGGTTCGTCCACGATCGACGAGGCGGGCATCCAGGACGCCGTCGCCCAGTTCGTCCGAAGCATTCAATCCTTTGATTCGAAGTACGACGCCGGCCGCGCGTTCGTGGCGGATTCCAGGCCGTTCCCAAACTTCACCAGCAGCGAAAATAACGGGAAACAACTTTTCCTCGGGGCGCCGAGCCAGGGCGGA
The DNA here is from genome assembly GCA_041167305.1 of Verrucomicrobiota bacterium. Taxonomy (GTDB): domain Bacteria; phylum Verrucomicrobiota; class Verrucomicrobiia; order Chthoniobacterales; family UBA10450; genus AV80. Next base: position 15,031 of record JBEEHI010000022.1, on the reverse strand, counting down.
GCCGGTTGCGCCGTTTGCCATCGCCCGCCGGAGTTCGACATCGATCCGAACAGCCGCAATAACGGCGTCATCGCTGCGATCGGCGGCGGCACCGACCTGACCAATACGCGCGCGCCGTCGCTCCGGAACCTGGCCCGGCCCACCGGACAGTTGAATGGGCCGTTGATGCACAACGGCGCCTTCACCACCCTCGCCCAGGTGATCGATCATTACGCCGCCATCCCGAGCGACAACGCGAATCTCGATCCGCGACTCCAGCGTCCCGGTGGCGCCGTTCAAACCCTGAATCTTACCGCCCAGCAACGCCTCGACCTGGAGGCCTTCCTCCTCACCCTCAGCGGCAACGCCCTTTACACCGACTCGAAATGGTCAGACCCCTTTCGCGCCGACGGGACCATCACTTTAACGAATGTCCCGGGCGCGAGCCCGACGCCCGCCCAGGCACTGAACATCTCCACGCGCCTCGAAGTTGGCACCGGCGACAACGTCATGATCGGCGGCTTCATTATTAAGGGGAATAGTTCCAAGTCCGTTCTGATCCGCGGCCTGGGACCGTCCTTGAGTAATCTCGGTCTCGCCGGAGTGCTTCTCGATCCGGTTCTCGAGTTGCGCGGGACCAACGGCGCAGTGCTCTTCCAGAACGATAATTGGAAAGACGATCAACGAGCCCAGATCGAAGGCACCGCCTTCCAGCCCACTGATGACCGCGAACCAGTCATCGTCGCTTCTCTGCCGCCCGCGGCTTATACCACGATTCTAACCGGCAAGAATCAGACGACCGGCATCGGGTTGATCGAGATCTACGATCGCGACCAGACAGCCGACTCGGAATTGCAAAACATCAGCACCCGCGGGTTCGTCGGCGCGCAGAGCAATGTCCTGATTGGCGGATTCATCCTGCGCGGGAACAACAACACCCGGCTGGCCGTGCGCGGTCTTGGACCTTCCCTGAGCCAGTTCGGATTAACCAATCTCCTGGCCGATCCCACCCTCGAGTTGCATGACGGGAATGGTGCGATCTTGATCGCCAACGATAACTGGACCGATGATTCGGCTGCCGCCGATCTCTTGCGCGCAAACGGTCTCGCGTTGTCCGACCCACGGGAATCAGCCATCTTCACAACGCTGCCCGCCGGACAATTCACCGCCATTCTCGCCGGGAAAAACGGCGGCATCGGTATCGGCACCATCGAGGTTTACAATCTGCGATAATCCATCGTCGGTCGCGGAGTTTTCCCTCCTGTCTCCCAACTCGTCACATGTCACTTGTCACACGTCACTGTTCGGCTCGCTGCCTTGCCCTGTGAGCGCAAGCAAGTGAGAGTGTGAGCGTGCATAACGAACGAAACGCGGATCAACCAGATCAACTGACGCGGCGGCGATTTGTCGGGCTGACCATCGGCAGCGGTGCGGCGATTATGGCGGGGCAATGGCCGGCTCTCTACGCGGCCACCAACACGGAGGCTACCATGTTCAAAATCGGCGGAGATTTATCAGTGAATCGACTGGGGTTTGGCGCGATGCGGATAACGGGCGACGGCGTCTGGGGTTGGCCGAAAGATCGAGGCGAAGCGCTCAAAGTTCTCAAACGCGCGGTCGAGCTCGGCGTAAACCTGATCGATACCGCCGACGCTTATGGCCCCGAGACGAGTGAGCTTCTCATTGCGGAAGCGCTCCATCCTTATCCGAAAGGACTGGTTATCGCGACGAAAGGCGGATTGACCCGGCCCGGCCCCGGCCAATGGGTGCCGGATGGACGCCCCGAGTATCTCAAGCAATGTGTCGATAAGAGCCTGAAGCGGCTGAAACTGGAGCGGATCGATCTTTACCAGTTACATCGGATCGATTCGAAGGTGCCGGTCGAGGACTCGTTAGGCGCGCTCAAGGAAATGCGCGACGCCGGCAAAATCAGGCACGTGGGATTATCGGAAGTCGGGCCGGCGGAGATCGAGAGCGCGCGGAAGATCGTGCCAATCGCGACGATCCAGAACCGTTACAACGTTGATGACCGCAAGTGGGACAACGCGCTGAAGTATTGCGAGAAGGAAGGGCTTGGCTTCATGCCCTGGGCGCCGATCGGCGGTGGCAGGTCGAAGATGAGCAGCGCGGTGGAAACGGTCGCGAAGGAACTGAACGCGAGCGTGTATCAGGTGGCGATCGCGTGGCTGCTCCAGAAGTCGCCGGTCATGTTGCCAATCCCGGGCACGTCATCGGTGAAACACGTCGAAGAGAATGTCGCGGCCGGGAAACTGCGGTTGACCGAAGCGCAGATGAAAGCGCTCGAAGGATAACGCCGAATCGAGCGATCAGGGCTTCGCGGTTTTCTCCGGCGGTGCGGTCAGCGGACCCTTCGGGAATGGCATTTCGGGGACCGAGTTGGTGTTCTGAAATGTGGCGATCAACCATTTCCCGGATTGCTTTAGCACGAGCTGAGTCTGGATACCCTGTTGCGGCGTAGGAATTCCTTGAGGTGTCCGGGCGCCGGTCATGGTCCAGCGGACATGGACGATGGCGGAATTCGGTTCGAGGAATCGGACGGTGACTTCGCCGATCTTGAGGACGCTTTCGCTGAAGACATAAACATACGCGTCAGTCAGTTTCTTTTCGATCTCGGCACGGCCTTTCCACCACCAGCCCACGACGTTCACGCAGTCGCCATCTTCGGTGAATAAAGCCGCATAGGCTTTCGCATCATGGTGGTTCCATGCTTCCTGCTGTTGCACCTCCAATGCCCGAATGGCGCTCTCGTCATTCGCGCCCTCGGACGCGTCCGTGATCCGCACGATGGAGAAGATCAGCGCGACAAGGGAGAGCGTGAGAATATTTTTTTGCATGCGCGTGTCTGGGCAAACGCGCACCGGATGTCAACGTCGATCGCTTATTTCTTACCCGGCTTGATTCGATGCGTCTCCTTATTCCGAAGGCCATCGCGGGAATGTTCCAAAGTCAGCTTCCCTTTCGGTTCTTTCCGTAACTTTTGCGGAACCAAATCGCCGACCGGCCCTTTCGCAATCGTCGTTCCGCCGTCCACCACGTAGAGAGCGCCGGTCACGTAACTCGCTTCGTCCGAAGCCAGGAACGCATAGACGTTCGCCACTTCTTCCGGGGTTCCGCGCCGCGCCAATGGCACCGCCTGGATTAGGCTTTTCTCCATCTCCTTGTCCATCGGGCCCGTCTCCTTGTGCGTCCACGCCGTATCGATCGGTCCCGGGCAAACGCAATTCGCGCGCACGCCGTTCTGTGCCTGCTCCACCGCCACGCCGCGCATGAACGCGTGCATCCAGCCTTTCGTCCCGCCATACGGCGTGTTTTGCGCCAGGCCGATCATGCCCGATTCCGAGCCGGCCGAGATGATGTTGCCGCGGGTCTTCTGCAAATGCGGGAGCGCAAACCGCGTCATCATGAAGGCGGAACGAATGTTCACCCGGATCGTCTCATCGAAATCGGCGACCGGATAATCCTGGGTCATGGCGTTATCGAGGAAAACGCCGGCGTTGTTCACCAGGACATCGAGCTGTTTGAATTTCCTGACCGCAAAATCGACGCATTCTTTCGCCGCGTGTTCTTCCGAAATATCGGCGCCGAACGCGAACGCTTTGCCGCCGTGGTCGCGGATCGCTTTCGCCACATCCTCGACTGGATCGTCCGGCAATCCGCACACAATCACGCGCGCGCCTTCCCGGGCGAACTTGTGGGCAATCGCTTCGCCAATGCCGGTGCCACCGCCGGTTACAATCGCCACTTTCCCCTCCAGACGCCGGCCGTTCTTGCCGCCGAAAAATTTTATCGCCATGATAAAATGAATTCGCGCCCGGCAGAATCTCCGCGCGCAAAGATTCTTCTCGAAATGTCCGGTGCCGGGACGCTAACGTCTGCCTCCAACCGCGGAGACCCAACCATGAAATCCAAAACCAAATTCATTCTGGCCGGCGTTTGCGCGCTGGCGTTAATCGGCAGCAACGCATCAGCCGCCGAAATCAGCGGCGTAAAATTGCCGGACCAGGTTTCCGTCGCGGGAAAGAGCCTGAAGCTGAACGGCGCCGGCTTGCGGCAGGCGACCATTCTCAAGGTCAACGTTTACGCGGCCGGATTGTATTTGGAAAAACCGTCAGGCGACGGTGAGGCGATCGCGAATTCGGACCAGGCGAAGAGCATTGAGATGGTCTTCATGCGCGACGTGAGCGCGAAACAAATGGCGGAAGCGTTCGGGGAAGGGTTCGAAAAGAACTGCGTGGCCGGCTGCGCCGAACTCAAGCCACACCTCAGCAAGCTCCAAGGCCTGCTCAAAGACATGAAGAAAGGCGAGACCATGTCCGTTCATTTCCTGGGCGACGGCGTGGAGCTCGTGATCCGCGGGCAAAAAGCGGGCTCGGTCGGCGACAAGGCGTTCAGCCACCAACTCATTCGCTGCTGGATAGGAAAGAATCCGCCGAACTCCGGGCTGAAGGAAGGTTTACTCGGCGCGAAGAAGTAAGGGTCTAACGAGACACAAGATCAGCGACCGCTGGCGAGGGCGCGTGTGGCTGCATGTTGAATGTGGAATTCATCGGAAACTAGAACTCGGAGCGGCCAGCGGTTCGCTGCATCGCCTCGTTAGGCCAGTCTGTATGTGGGCACTACGGATGAGTGCATATAGAAAGTACACCTGGGGGTAAATCTCCGCGCGAAGTAACGCTAGTCCGTATATGCGGAGCATGGAAGGTCGGCTTCCAAGACGGGCTGCAACTCACTACGATTGCCGCCTCAATGTCCAATCTCCTGCCACGTGCAGCCCGGCTGTAGGGAGCAAAGCTAACCCAGAGAGTCGATCTACCCTTGCGCGAACGACGGAACCGGCGAGCAACATGGGAATGGTCACCAAGACAGAATGTAAATCGAATCCGAATGTTGCGCGTCTCGCCGATATAGAGCAGCCGCCCACCGTGGCTGATGGTGTATATGCCTGCCTCGTCCGGAAAGCGTGCACGCGACCCGTAGGACACCGGCTTTTGCCAAGAGATTCGGTATCGTCTCACGGTTAAGACCTAACGAGAACAAGATCAGCGACGCCTACCGGGGGCGAGCGCTGATCGGAGGTGGAATGTTTTAGTCATGGAAAATGCGGAGCGAACGACGAGTAGGCGTTCGCTGCATCGTTTAGTTAGATGATTCCGGTCATGCGCCAGAGAAACTTACAAAGATGGTGCCTTTTTGACTAACGACGAATGAAACATAAGGATCGAGATATCCGTCTCGTTGGGCGGGCGGAATCGTGAGGTACGTAACGATAAAGTTGGAGCCGAGCGGCTGAATGGCAGCACGGCCATACCATCTCCATTGCAGATGGCGCTTGAGTCGGGCGACAGCGCCGATACAACGACGGCGTTCTTCGGTGCTTTTTAGAGTATCGGCGCCGAGGCCACGGGCCATGCCGGACAAATCAAATGGGTCGGGCTCGAAGCTGAATAATCGCCGGTGCGAATCAAATCGAATGATGAATGGTCGTCCTGCGCCATCGACTGCGAGCCGTAGCCTGACGGTATATCCAGGATCGCTAGTATGCCACCGCTCGATGCTAGTAATGGGCCCGACTCGCTGCATGCCCGTCCACTGGCAGAGCTGGGTGATAGAGGTATCGAGCTCATGACGTGTGGTCGAGCTGACTTGAGTGGATGCGCAGGCGGACAGCGCTACACAAAGCAACAGGGAAGTGCACAGTAGCTCTTTCATCTGTATGATCATCGGCGCGACAGGCGAGGAATCATCTAACGAGAAGTAGATCTGAAAATCCCGCATTTAAAGGCAGGATTTCCCCATCTATCACGGTTGTATTTCAGGGGAAAAATTTTTGGCCCGGGGAGCATGCGTGAGATATTGGGCGGCGTGCCGGCTTCGGACAAGCGCGAAACTCGCGCAGGACGTTGTTGAGCATGAAATCGTACCGCCGTTGGCACGTGGCGTGTCCGGGAAATTGTGGTAGTACGCGGAATGCGTTTTCGAACTTTGCTGGCGGTGTTGTGCGCTCTGGGACTTCAGAATGCGATGGGCGCTGGTGAAGCGTCTTACAAATTTCTCAACGAAATCCCGATCGGCGGCGAAGGGGGCTGGGATATCCTGACGATCGACCAGGCGGCGCGCCGCCTGTATCTCTCGCATGCGACCAAGGTCGTGGTCGTGGATATCGACGCGAACAAGGTGGTCGGCGAGATCGGCGATATGCCGGGCGTGCACGCCTTCGTGGCCGTACCCGAAGTGCAGCGGGGCTTTTCCTCGAATGGCAAGGAGGACAAATCGAGCTTGGTCGATCTCAAGACGTTGAAGACGACGGCGAAACTCGATACCGGAAAAAATCCGGATGCGATCGTCGCCGACTCCAAACGCGGTGAAGTCTATGTGTTTAATCACAGCGGCAGCTCGGCCACGGTGATCGATGCGAAGACCGCCACGGTAACCGCAACAGTTTCGCTGAGTGGCAATCCGGAATTTGCCGTGGCGGACGAGGCGGCGGGACGCGTTTACTGCAACATCGAAGATAAGAACGAGGTCGCTGTTATTGACGCCGCGAAGCACGCGGTCATTGCGTCCTGGCCGCTCGCGCCGGGCGAAGAACCGACCGGGATCGCGCTCGACGCGGCGCACCACCGGCTGTTCGCGACCTGCAAGAAGCTGCTGGTCATGGTCGATACCGACTCGGGAAAAGTGGTGGCGACGGTGCCGACAGGGAGTGGCACGGACGGCTGCGCGTTTGACGACGCGACGCAGCTGGTCTTCGCGTCGTGCGGCGAAGGGGTGACGACCATCGCGAAAGAGGAAGCGCCGGATAAATTGACGGTGGTCCAGACGCTGAAGACGGAACGCGGCGCGCGCACCATCGCGCTCGATCCGAAGACGCACCGGATCTTTTTGCCAACCGCGCAATTCCAGCCGGCGCCTTCGCCCTCGCCCGGCGCATCGCCCGGGCGGCCGACGATTATTCCGAATACGCAAAAGCTGCTGGTTTACGGACCGGAAGGAAAGTGATCAGTGACATGTGACGAGTGACAAGTTGAAGAAGGCGATCCTTGTCGCTTTCGCCCTTTCTGCGCTCGGGGCGGGCAAGGCCCGGGCGCAAGGCGGGCCGCCGATGATCACGGACGATCCGGGCACGCCGGGCGACAAAAAATGGGAGATCAATCTCGCGGCCGCGTTCGAACATCGATCGGGCGAAACGGCAGCGGACTTTCCCGCGATCGATTTGAACTACGGAGTCGGCGAGCATCTTCAGCTCACGTTGCAGACCGCGCCGGTGCTCTTGAAACGCGAAGGACACGGACTGGTCGGCGGGCTCGGCGGAACCGAGGCCGCGGTGAAGTGGCGGTTCCTCGATCAACAAAAGAGCGGCGACGGGTTCGACATGTCAATGTTTCCCCGGGTGATCTTCAACATCGTCCGTTCGTCTCCGCGGCGCGGACTTTCCGAGCCCGGAACCCGTTTTCAAATTCCGTTGCAGATGGCGAAGGCATTCGGCCGGTGGCACGCGGACGTTGAATTCGGACCGCATATCAGCAGCGTCGGCCGCAGCGAATGGCTCTACGGTGTGGTCGGCGGCCTGGATGTTTCGAAGGCGACCCTGCTAATGGCGGAGCTTCACGGCACGTCGCAGATGAGCTTCAAGCGCGACGCGTTGACGGTGAACGTCGGCGTGCATCATGAATTTTCGGAGACGCGGATTCTGATCGTGTCGCTCGGGCGCGAGCTTCGTTCGCCCGACCCGCTCGCGACGATCGGTTACTTTGGGATGCAGTTGCTCTATTAACGACCCCGCGACGATCGGCTCGCTTCAATGCGTTTTCGAAGCCGGCTTCTGCGGGAAAATCAGGATCAACGCGACGATTACCACCAGGAGCCCGGCTGAAGCCGCGTAACGGCTCAGCGCCAGCCCGCCCTGGGCATGCGGCTTATCGAGAAAGTCGCCGACGACAGCGCCGAGCGGGCGCGTCAAAATGAACGCCGCCCAAAACAAGGCGGCGCGGGAAAGGCTCGTGAAGTAATAGAGAAGAGCGGTGAAGAGAAGCAGACCGCCGAACACCGCGGCCGCGCCGAGGTAGCCCATGTCATTCGTATCGGCGACCCAATCGCCGAGCGCTGTGCCGAGGGTCTGCGAGAACATGATCGTCACCCAATAAAACATCTCGATCTTCGGTGTGTTCACCGTTTCGATCGAGATGCTCCCGGTCGACCAATGCCAGATGAGCAACGACGCAATCACGCAAATCAGCAGGATCGTCGAACCACCGGTGTAGCCGATGCCGAGCGAACGGGTGCAATAATCCGCCAGGGTGGTCCCGACCGTTGTCGTGGCGACGATCGTGAGCCAGTAGAGGAACGGGTGAAATTTCTTCGCCTTGATTTGCACGAGCACCGCGGCCACGAAAATCACCCCGAAGATCGCCGTGCCGATCAGATAGCCGGTGCCCTTCGCTTCGGCTGTCGTTTCGCCGAGCCACGACATGGTGACGGCATCGCCCCCGGTCTCGCCGAGGGTGGTCGCGAGGATCTTAATGATCCAGAAGAGGAGCGTTACCTGCGGTACTTTCGCAACGAGGTCGGATTTCCTGTTGTCCATAGTCATGCTCCGTCTTGAATCCTGGCCTAGGCCGCAACGCTTTCGGCCACTGGAACCGGCGAGCGCGGCGGACGCGGCGGCTTCGTGCTGCGATAACGCCAGATGGCGAAGGCGACGAAGAGCAGATCGGCGATGACAAAACCGCCGACATAATTTTCGCCCCCGATGCCGAAGCCATAACTGTGAAGTCCTTTGCCCAGGACGAAGTTCACTCCATACCAGGCCATCAACACCGCGAGGAAACAGACAACGCTCGCGACGACCAAACCGAACTGGGTCCACCAGCCGGCGAGCCGTCCGTGCAAAGTGAGGATGTAACAAAGAAGCGCGATCAGCGCCCAGGTTTCCTTCGGGTCCCAGCCCCAGAACCGGCCCCACGAATAATTCGCCCAGACGCCGCCAAGAATGGTGCCCGCGGCGAGCAGAATCACGCCGAGCTGGAGGACGCGGTAGAGCCAGAAATGCATCGATTGATCGGCGCGAGCCGAGACTGGGTTGCGCGCGTAACGGAAAAGCAGGATGTGCCCGAAGCCCATGGCGAGCGCGAACGCGGCGTAGCTCAGGGTAATGGTAAGGACGTGGATCGTGAGCCAGAAATTATCGCGCAGGACAGGGACGAGCGGATCGATGCTCGAGGGCATGGCGATCGGCATCTGATGGACGAGCAACAACGCAACGAGTGAGACTGGCAAAGCGGCGAGCAGATAAACCGGTGTCCGGTAACGCGCGAAAAAGATCATGCCGAAGAAGGAGACGGCGAACGAGACCCAGATGATGGACTCATACATGTTGGTCACCGGGGGGCGTCCGGCGATCAGGCAGCGCATTGCGATTCCGCTGGCGTGAAAGAGCAGGCCGGCGATGGCGAGAATGACGCCGGCGATGTTCAAATAGCTGCGTTCAGGTGGATCGAGCGCTCCGTCGCTCGATGTTTTTGGCCTAGCCCGGCTGCGGAAATGCGCGATGGCCAGCAACAGCAGCGCCACCCCATAACACCACGCGGCCCGATAAAAACCGTCCCAATGATTGTAGAAGTATTCCAGACGGAGCTGAGACTCCTCGGGATAAATCTTGGGGCTTAACTGCCGGAGGCCATCCCGCAGTTGATTCGCGGCGCGACCGAAGGCGAACGAATCGCCTTTCACGTAAGCGTTCGCCATGGTCTGCAACTGCGTCTGCACGGGCACGAACTGCTGCTCATTATAGTACTGCGCGAAGGCGGGCGGCACGATCCACGGATCGGTCGCTTTCTGCGGTGCGGGTGCAAGGAGAAACGCGCTCCCATCCATGACGCGGGCGAACAGCGAGAGCCGCTCGGTCACGCTCATCACTTCATTTTGGACACGATCAAGCGGTTTCTCGGCTTTCCGGAGCGTGTGGGCCTGGTTAGCCAGCGTGTTCAACTCCGGCAACGCCGTTAGCTGATTGAAAGAAAAGAGCCGTTGCTCTTCCGCCAACCCGAGCCGCCGCCGCAGATCGCCTAACGACACCAAAATCATCGGCTCCTTTTTCCAATCGTGCGTGTCGAGCAGCATCGAGAGGATGAAATCGGTGGCCTGCCAGGTTTTCGCGCCGGAAGTGTAGGTCGAGCGGCCGGTGATCTTGATCAGGGTCTCGCGCGCGAAGGTATCGACCGGTTTGCGCCGCCCGCCGTCCTGGATGGCGAGCAACCCCCATTGCTTGAAATCGAGCGAGGACGAATCGGCCGCCGGCATATCGGCGTTCTGGGCGAAACAAACGCCACTCAGCAGCAGGCAAAACGCCGGGATGAAGAATCGTAAACGCATACGTGCGAGGGGCCGTAATGTAGCGCTCCTTGTGACGTGCTGTCGAGGGGGCGCTGTGATGAGGAAGCAGGACTGAGATTCGGCATGCTTGTCCCGAAAAATCTCTTTCCTGTTTTCCTGCGTTCCTGATTAAACTTCCTCATGAGAACCGCACTTACCGCCGCAGGATTTGTCGCCTTCATCGCTATGGTTCTTCCTGCGGAAACGCGCGCTGAGTCGGTCAAAGTGGAGGCATTCACCTTCGCTGTGCCGGAGGGCTGGAAATCGGTCACACCTTCATCGCCGATGCGCAAGGCGCAGCTCGAGATCGCACGCGGCCCGGAGAAAGCGGAAGTGACCTTCTTCCATTTCGGCGCCGACCAGGGCGGGACTGCGGAGGACAATGTCGCGCGTTGGTACGCGCAGTTTCCCGGCAGCGAAAAGACCCGCATCACCGAGCATGTCCAGATCGGTTCGGTGAAGGTCACGTTCGCGACGACCGAGGGCACGTTTAGCAGCGGGATGCCCGGCGGGCCGACGACGCCGATGGAAGGCTACGCGCTTTGTGGCGCGATCCTGGAAAGCGCGGCCGGCAACGTCTTCATCAAGATGACCGGGCCGAACGCGGTCGTGAAAGCCTCGATGGAAACGTTCAAGAAAATGGTGACGGAAGCTGCGAAAAGCGTTGCGACGAAGGCATAGCTGTCGCATCCAGCGCTGTAGTCGCGGCGCTCTGTCGCCGTGCGCAACGTGAGCGGGACGCGCCGACCCGCCTTTGCTACGCTTCGGCGCGGCAGGCAGAGCGGCGCGGCTACAGCGCTTTGGTGTTTGTGCCATACTTTGAATTTTGTTAGGCCATCTCCAATGAAAATGCTGAGAATTTCATTGATCGTCCTGGGCCTCGCCATCGCGTTGGCAAACTCGGCAACGGCAGCGTCGTTAGGCAAACAGCTGGTCGATCTCGAATCCCACATCAAGTGGAGCGCGGTCGATGGAGCCTGGAAAGGCATGCGGGGTAATTGGTTGAGAACGACCGCCGGCTGTGATGAGCCGGCGTGCGTCGCGGCCCAATTGTTGAAGCTCGAGCAAAACGTCAAATGGACAGCGGTCGACAAAGCCTGGCGCGATCGCCGGTCCGGCTGGATCAACGACTGCAAAGGCGCGACAACGGAGCGGGCGGTCGCCGGCCTTTTGCTGGAGTTCGAGTCCAACGTCCGATGGCGCGCCGTGGATGATGCTTGGAAAGCGCGCCGCGAAAGCTGGGTCTCTGAGCTGAAGGGCGACTAGCCGGGATCGCGAGGGGGAGACTATTCTGTGAAAACATGCCGCCTCATCCTGTGTCTGCTCGCGATCGCTTTGATCAGTGTCTCTTGCGAAAAACGGACAGAGTCCGATTCGGGAACAGACGACGGCAAACTCCGCCCGGAGGTGGCCGCCGCGACTAAGAATGCCAGCCCGACTCCCGGTTTGGGAGATACGAGCATCAAAGCCACGCCGTCGCCCTCATCGTCCGTAAATTCTTCGCCGCGCCAGGACTGACGATCAATCAGGCAGCGCCGGCAATCCAACTTCCTCGGGATGGTGCTTCCGCCAGTAGCGAAGCGCGGCGCTGACAGCCATGAAGCTTGGGTCGGCCTGTTCGTAAGCGGCGAGCTCGGACTCACTGGCGCCGGCCCGACGTAGTTCGCTCGCCGCGTAGTCGGCAAACGCCAGCTTCATCTTCTGTTCGTCGTCGCCGGCGCGGATGCGATCGCGAAACCAAAGCGACCAGCGGATGGTGCGCTCCTCGAGCGCGTCGAGGTGCGCGGAGATATCGCCGCGGACCAGGCCGAAATGCGGCAGGTAAAGCTTCGCCGGATTCAGCGCGCGGATTTTGGCGATCGATTCGCGCCATGCTTCGATGTCCAGTTCGGGCGGAACGAACGGCGGGGCCGGCGGCCCGGCGCCCAGCCGAACGCCCGCGACGTCGCCGCCGAAAACCATATCGTCCCAATGATAGACGTGATGATGGCTTGCGTGTCCGGCCGTCGCGATCGCGCGAACCTCAAAGGGAGCGACGCGGACAACGTCGTTGTCTTCAAGGATGCGAACGCGTTCCGGCGCGATCCCCGAAAATTTTCCCCACAGCCTTTCCATGTCGCCGCCATAAAGGCGGGTGGCGGACGCGACCAGTTTCGAAGGGTCGATGAGATGCGCCGCGCCGCGCGGGTGAACGTAAATCGTCGCGCCGAGTTCGGCGAAACGCCACGCCGCGCCGGCGTGATCGAAATGGATGTGGCTGAGGAAGACGTGCCGGACATCGCCGGGATCGAAGCCAAGTTTGCGGAGTTCGTCCTCGACGTTCGTGAAGGTTGATTCCGGACCGGTGTCGAAGAGCACCGGGCCTTCGTTGGTCTCGAGCAGGGTCGCGGCGATAATCCCGGACCGGCCGAGGTGCTGCGTATCGAGAACGTGAATCACAACTAATTGTTGTCCGAATTCAGAAAAATGTAGAGACGGTTGTGAGTATCTCGCAGCAAACCTTGAAGCTTCTCTATTCTTCCCCCCTCGGTGACAAGCTTGGGCGCGAGTTTTTCGGCGCGGTTCCGCGGGCGGTGCGCGGCTCGTATTTGTCGATCGTTAGCCAGTGTTTTTGGCGCACAGCGTAAAACGGAAACGAGACCACCGTCTTCGCCGTTCCCCTGCTCAAGCGAAACAGACGCGGACCGCGCGACGGTTCGAGAATGTAAGTGAACTGAAAGGTCGTGACCCGCGCCAGGATCCAGAACAATTGGCAGGGCGATTGCAGCGCGACGTCCATCTTCAGGACGGCAAAATCGCTGCGGCTCACCCAGATTTTGCCGGCCAGCAGGCCAAAGAAACGTTCCTCGCGCGAGCGCGTGTTCTGCCGCGGCTTGGGCTCGAAGGCAATGACGCAGGCGCCCTCGCCGCCGACGTTTTCATCCGGCAGCCGTTTCCAGTTGTAGCGCTCGCGCAGGTTGTACTTACGGACTGCTTCCACGGCGGATTCCGCCTGGTTTTTTTCTTCCACCTCATCGCGCGGTTTCGCCTTGGGCACAGGCGTGGCGGACGCGGACGACGAGGAAGCGGAAGAGCTTTCGGATTTGAAGAAGGACAGTTTGCCTTCCATGCGCTCGGCGATGTATTCGAGCGGCCGCGGATCGCCGGGACGCACGATCGATTGCCAAACGCCGCGCGCGGTCACGTTGCCGGAACCATCGAACTGATGAGTGGTGAGCGTTTGGTAGTATTGCCACTCGCGCAGGGCGGTTCGCTGATTGTCGAAGGCCGCGAGAGTGCGATCGAAAATTTCGAGCGCGGTCAGTTCTTTTTCTTCGGCGGCAAACGTCAGCCGTCCCACCAGCAGCAGAATGAAAATGCTGAGGTTTGTCGTGAATCGAAATCGGCGGGGCATACGGACGAAACTTATTTTCCGATGAGACCGCGCTTGGTGACGAGATAAACGGCGAAGCTGCCGAGCCAATGCCCACCTTCATAGTGTGCGCCGGTCACTGCCGTGAGCCCGGCCCGGCGATGCGCTTCCACCGCGGCCAACAGCGCCGGCCGCCGCGGATCGTCCTCCGGCAAACCCAAGATAATGCCGTCGAGCATCCAGGCCCGGCTCAGGTTCAGGCCGTCGAGGTGCGCCAGTTTCGGATCGCTCGGATCGGGCGAGACGGTGACGGGCAACCAGTCGCTTTTCGCCGTGGTGGGAATTTGCGGCAGAAATTTACGCAGCCATTTCGCGAATTCGTCCGGCCCCATGACGCGCCGCACTGCGTCCGCTTCGCCGAGACAAGGCGAAAGGAAATCTTCGCCGGACGGTTCGTAATTCAGCGCGCAATCTTTATCTCCTTTGAAAAACTTAACGATTTTCCCGGAGACAAGTTTCCCGAAATCCTCGTTCTTCGTGGCCCGGGCGTAATCGAACATAAGCCCGAGTGCGAACGCGGATTGGTTGTGTTCCCCAATGCGCACCGGATGCGAGAGCTTGGGCAACCAGGTCTTCAGGCGATCGCGCACCGCGTCTTCGATCGGCGCGAGGTTCGCCAACATCTCGCGCGCTTGCGGGTCGTCCCATTCGGCAAGCTCCACGACAAGCTGGAGTAACCACGCCATTCCGTAGGGCCGCTCGAAACTCGCGCGTCCTTCTCCGCGCAAGTAGGCAGCTTCCTGTTTCAGGTTTTCGGCGGTGAGACTCTTGCGCAACGCTTCACGCGCCGGCTTCGCGAACGGCGCGTCCGGAAATGTTTTCACCAACCGCACGAGCAGCCAGTGCCCGTGGACCGACGAATGCCAGTCGTAGCAGCCGTAGAAGGCCGGTGTCAGCTTTCGCGGCGGCGCCACATCCGCATCGCTGTTGAGCAGATGGCTGATCTTATTCGGATATTCCTTCGCGACGCAGGCGAGGGCGAGGCCGGCAAAACGCTCCGCGGCTTTCGCGTCGAACGTCGGTGCGATCTCTTGCGCCACCAAAGCGATCGGCCATATGACCAGACACGCGCAGACCAGCGTCTTCATTGTCATCACTGTAGCGCAATCACTTGGAGTTCGAGTCGCAAAATCATTGACGGTTCGGCGCGAGTTCTTCACAAAGGCAGTCGGTGCGTCGCCCCATTTCCCGCCGGTCCCTGGTCCTTGTTTCCGTCTGCTTCGTTTTTCTGGCCTTGCTCGTAGTGGC